>CAZIRG010000058.1:0-9117 GCA_964541505.1 uncultured Syntrophomonadaceae bacterium
GCAGCATAAGAGTTTTTTTAAAAAAAAGGAGAAAAATGGGCGCAAAATTTTAATATTTTTTGTTATCATAGTTGGATTGTTTTTTATGCCAAGATGTTTTTTTCTTCCAGTATCATCGTTATCTGATACAGAAATTACTTTTATGGATTCTTCTTTACTTTACCAGGCGTCAAAAAAGAACTGTATTTATCACTATATCTTGAAAAGTACTTTACCTGGGTTTGATACCGTAAAAACTAATACTGTTTTTTCCATTCGGGAGATAATTAATAATACTCTTATATTCCGCGTAGTCTTGCGTACCGTGAGGCCAGAAAAACTATAAAAAAAATCATACAAGAAGCTCCTGAGGCAAAAATTATGATAGATTTTCATCGGGACGGAGTTAGTAGAAATATTACAACAGCTGATATAGAAGGTGTTAAAAAAGGAAGAATTCTGATGGTAGTTGGGTCAGGACATGAAAAATGGCGCCAAAACCTGCAAATAGCCAGGATGTTACATGAAAGGTTGGAAGAAGTGGCTCCGGGATTGTCTCGTGGTGTTAAAGAACGTTCTTTTGTTTATAATCAAGACTTACACCTTGGAGCCTTGCTTATAGAGATAGGAGGACATGAAAACTCTCTGGAAGAAGCAGAAAATTCTTTACCTTACTTAGCTAAGGCAATAGCGGAAATCTTTATTATTTTAAAGCAATAATAATTTTGGGGAAAGTTTGGAGGTTCTAAAGTATTGCTTAAAAAATATATGGCATTGCTTTTTTTTCTTTTTCTGGCAGGTTTTTTATTTTATGTTGGAGTAAATCTAGCGGAAGAAGGCATAAAAAATATTTTAGGTATAGACTGCCCTCCCCGAGCATTTTCTATTACTTTGATTGAGGAAAAAGAATTAGAAATATACTGGTCGGGAAATAGTAAAAGAATAAATACTTCTATTTGGGTGGAAAGAATTAATTCTTTTAAAGATAATTTACAGACAATTCTTTTCAGAAAATTATGGGATAATGACACTGGGGAAGAACCAAATAAAAAAAGTAGCTATAAACGCTATTTTTTGCTTGACAAAATCACCGAGGAATGATATTTTTTAGGTAACGAATTAGCACTCTCTTTGTTAGAGTGCTAATAAGGATAGAGGTGATAAGATGACTCTCTCCAAAAGAAAGAGAAAGATTTTACGTGCAATTGTTCGCAGTTATATTCGCTCTGCAGAACCCATAGGTTCTCGTACTATTGCACGCCATTATTTGGTAGGTTTAAGCCCGGCAACTATCCGCAATGAAATGGCAGATTTGGAAGATATGGGTTATCTAGAACAACCGCATACCTCTGCTGGGCGCATTCCGTCTCAGCAAGGATATCGTTTTTATGTGGATTCTCTTATGGAAGTGATACCTTTAAGCAAAGAAGACGTCTTGTCTATCGAAAAAACTCTATACCAGGCTAGAGTGGAGGATATTGAGAAATTAATGCGAGAAATTTCTCGTATTTTATCGTCTATTACTCGTTACACATCTTTTGTTATGGGACCAGTTATCAAAAAGACTGTAATTAAACAGTTTAAGATTCTTCCCCTAGAAGAAGGCAGAGGACTGGTGGTTTTGTTAACAGATACCGGCCTTGTCAAACATAAAGTTATACGTCTTCCTCGTTCTTTGCCTAAGCAAGAACTGGAAAAGGTGGTAAGTTGCTTAAATGCTTCTTTTTCTGGTTTAACTATTGATAGCATAAACACTTCCTTTTTGACAGAAGTAAAGTTTAACTTGCTTAATCAGGTGGAAATTTTAGATGAAACTTTTCACCTGATTAAAGATATTAATGCTATGGAAGAAGTTAACTTATTTTTGGGTGGTACTGCAAATATTCTTAGTCAGCCGGAGTTTCGAGATATAGACAGAGTAAGAAGTCTTTTAGCTCTTTTTGAGGAGAAGACTTTATTAGGGCGTTTGTTAGGAAGTATTTATCCTGAAGGTATAGAAGTTCATATTGGAGATGAAAATAAACTAGTAGAGATTAAGGATTGTAGTTTGGTGGTGGCAACATATAGAATAGATGAGAAAACTGTTGGTACGATTGGAGTTTTAGGCCCAACACGTATGGAGTATGCTCGCGTTATTGCTATGCTAGAATATTTGGTGGAGAAGTTGGAGAATTTAGGATAATTTTTATATTTTTGAAGGGGTGGTGTTTAGATGGTAAAAGAAATAAAAAATAATATAAATTATAATAACGAAGATAGCAATATAGATGATAAAAAAGACGAATTAGTTGATATTGCTGATGATGATAAAAAAGGACAGGTAATAGCAAAACTGGAAGAAGAAAAGACAACTCTTTTAGAGCAAGTTATGCGTCAGCAGGCTGATTTTGATAATTATCGCAAGAGAGTTATGAAAGAAAAAGCCAGTATGAGAGAATCCATTTTGGGGGATTTTGTAAAAAAACTGTTGCCTTTGTTAGATAACCTAGAAAGAGCTTTGGCTAGTGTAGAGGAAGAAAAGAGTTTAAAAGAAGGAGTTGAAATGATTTATAAACAGTTTGTGGCTCTTTTGAGGGAGGAAGGGATTGAAAGTATCTCTTGTCAAGGAGGAATTTTTTGCCCTCATTTACACGAAGCTGTAATGCAAGTAGAAACAGAAGATTTCCCCTCCAATACAGTGGTGGAAGAACTGCAGAAAGGGTACCAGTTCAAGGGAAAGGTGTTGCGAGCCAGCATGGTAAAAGTTGCTAAGTAGAGTTTAAAAATATAAATTTAAAAAATCAAGGAGGTAGAAAAATATGGCAAAAGTTATTGGTATTGATTTAGGAACAACAAATTCGGCTATGGCAGTTTTGGAAGGAGGACAAGCGGAAATAATTGCTAATGCGGAGGGAGAAAGAGTAACTCCTTCGGTTGTAGCTTTTTCTAAAGAAGGAGAGCGCTTGATAGGACAGGTAGCAAAAAGACAGGCGGTAACTAATGCTCAGCGAACTATTCGGTCAATAAAGCGTAAAATGGGCTCTACGCATAGAGTCAATATAGATGGCAAAAATTATAGCCCTGAGGAAATTTCTGCTATGATATTGCAAAAGTTAAAGAAGGATGCTGAAAGTTACTTGGGAGGAGAAGTTAAACAGGTGGTTATTACTGTTCCTGCTTATTTTAGTGACAGTCAACGTCAGGCTACTAAAGATGCTGGTAAAATAGCCGGACTAGAGGTTTTAAGAATTATTAATGAGCCTACTGCTGCTGCTCTTGCCTATGGTTTGGATAAAGGAGAAGATCAGGCTATTTTAGTTTTTGATCTGGGTGGTGGCACTTTTGATGTTTCTATTTTGGAGCTAGGTGATGGAGTTTTTGAAGTTAAAGCTACGAGTGGAAATAATCTTTTAGGTGGGGATGACTTTGATAAGTTGGTTGTTGATTTCTTGGCAGAAGATTTTAAAAGCAAAGAAGGAGTAGATTTGCGTAAAGACCCGATAGCCTTACAGCGTTTAAATGAGGCAGCGGAAAAAGCTAAGATCGAACTTTCTAGTGTAACCACAACTGAGATTAATTTGCCTTTTATTACTGCGACACAAGAAGGACCCAAGCATCTTAACATCACACTAACCAGAGCCAAATTTGAAGAACTGATAGGTGATCTTGTAGAAAAAACCATGGGACCGACCAGGCAAGCCTTAAAAGATGCTAATTTAAAACCAGAGCAGATTGACAAGGTTATTTTAGTGGGAGGTTCTACCCGTATTCCTCTTGTCCGTGAGGCTATCAAAAAGGTAATGAACAAGGAACCGCATCAAGGAGTTAATCCTGATGAAGTGGTGGCTTTAGGAGCAGCTATTCAAGCTGGTGTTCTTTCTGGAGAAGTAAAAGATGTGTTGCTGTTAGATGTAACGCCGCTTTCTTTAGGTATTGAAACTTTGGGTGGGGTAGCTACCAAGCTCATTGAGCGTAATACTACTATCCCTACGTCCAAAAAACAAACTTTTTCTACGGCAGCAGACAACCAGCCTAGCGTAGAAATTCATGTTCTGCAAGGGGAAAGGGCTATGGCAGCAGATAACAAGACTTTGGGGCGTTTTATTTTGGATGGCATACCTCCTGCCCCACGTGGATTGCCGCAGATTGAGGTCAGCTTTGATATTGATGCTAACGGTATTGTCAATGTTTCGGCTAAAGATTTGGGAACAGGTAAAGAACAAAAAATCACGATTACAGCTTCCGGCAGCTTAAAAGACGATGAGATTGACAACATGGTCTCAGAAGCAGAAAAGTATGCAGAAGAAGACGAGAAAAAGAAAAAACTGATTGAGGCACGAAATAATGCCGATTCCTCTATCTATACTGTCGAGAAAAGCTTAAAGGATTTGGGAGATAAGGTGGAAGAAACCAAAAAAGAGGAAATAAAGAAGTCTATTGAAGAATTAAGAGAAGCTGCTAAAGGAGAAGATTTAGAAAAAATAGAGAAAGCTTCTGAAAAACTTACCAAGCATTTACATGAGCTTTCAGCTAAGCTTTATGAGCAAGTTCAAGAGCAAGAAAAAGCAAAAAGTTCTGGGGAGCAGAACGAATCATCTGAAGGTGTATCGGAGAATGATAATGATAAGGTAGTGGATGCTGATTTTGAAGTTGTAGATGATAACGAGAAAAAAGAATAGTTGGGGAGATGTAAAAGTCCATGAGTAAAAGGGACTACTATGAAGTTTTAGGAGTTAGTAGGGATGCTAGCCAGGAGGAGATAAAAAAAGCGTATAGAAAATTAGCGCGACGCTATCACCCGGACGTAAATCCTGGCAGTAAGGAGGCAGAGGCCCGTTTCAAAGAAATTAAAGAAGCTTATGATGTTTTGACAGATCCTCAGAAACGAGCTCAATATGACCAATTTGGTCATATTGAGCAGGATTTTGGAAATTTTAACGGTACTCCTTTTAGCCAGGGATTTGGCGGTTTTGAAGATATTTTTGATACTTTTTTTGGTGGTAGTGGTTTTTCGCAGCGACGCTCCGGTGGTCCCCAGCGAGGGGCTGATTTAAGGTATGATTTGGAAATAACTTTGGAAGATGCTGCTTTTGGCTTAAAAACTGTAATAAAAATACCTCGCATTGAAACTTGCCCGGTTTGCAAAGGTAGTGGTGCAAAAGCTGGCACCAGACCTGAAACTTGTTCTCACTGTGAAGGTACAGGACAGCAGCAGGTGATCAGAAACACTGCTTTTGGTCGTTTTATTAACATGAAAACTTGTGAAGCCTGTCAGGGTGAGGGCAAAATAATTAAAGAACCCTGCCCAGATTGCAGCGGACGAGGGCAGATTCACAGAGAGCGTGAAATTGAAGTTAAAATCCCTGCCGGTGTAGATATGGGTTCCAAGTTACGAGTAAGCAGAGAAGGTGAAGCCGGACGTCGTGGAGGTGCTCCGGGCGATCTATATGTGGTGCTGCATGTTAAACCTCACGAACGTTTTAAGCGAGAAGGCAATGATATAATCTTGGAGTTTCCACTAAGTTTTGCTCAGGCAACTTTAGGTGGAGAAATACTTGTTCCTACTTTGGATGGGAAAAAAGCAAAATTACGTATTCCCGAAGGTACTCAACCGGGAACTTTCTTCCGCCTGAGAGGAAAAGGGATTCCTTATCTGCGCGGATTTGGTCGTGGTGATCAGCATGTTATGGTTACGGTTCAAGTACCAAAAAAATTAAATAGCAAACAGCGTCGAGCACTGCAGAATTTTGCTAAAACATTAGGAGAGGATATTCAGGAAGAAAAGAGTTTTGTGGACAAGGTAAAGGATGTTTTGGGTGGGGAGGCATAAATGTGTTTAATTCCTAAAGCAGCATTTTATACGTTAGGATGTAAGGTGAATCAGTGCGAAACGGCAGCCCTGGAAAATATCTTTCGCCAGGCCGGGTATCAAATAATAGGCTTTAATGAAAGGGCCGCCGTTTATGTTATTAATACCTGTACCGTTACCAATTTGAGCGATAGAAAGTCTAGGCAGGCTATTCGCCGGGCAGTTAGGCAAAATCCCGCTGCCGTGGTGGTAGTTGCAGGTTGCTATGCCCAAGTTTCTCCGCAGGAAGTTGATGCTATCCCAGGAGTTGACATCATTGTAGGCACTAGGAACAGGGCGGACTTACCAAGGCTGGTGGAGGAAGTTGCTCAAAAAGCCGTTAAAATTAATCTGGTGAGAGCAAAAATCAGGGAAAAAGAAACCTTTGAAGACTTTCCCTGGCCAGAAGAAACAGGTCGTACTAGAGCCTTTTTAAAAATTCAAGAGGGGTGCGAGGAATATTGCTCTTACTGCATTGTTCCTTTTGCTAGAGGAAAACAAAGGAGTCAAAATTTAGAGAAAGTAATAAAAAACGTAGCAGAAATTACAGCAAAAGGTTACCGGGAATTGGTTCTTACAGGTACAAATCTGGGGACTTACGGCAGAGATTTAGTGCCTCCTACTAATCTGGCACAACTTTTAGCTGCTTTAAGAGAAAATCCTCACCCGAAAAGAGTAAGGCTTTCTTCTTTGGAACCTGTAGCTATAACAGCAGAATTGATACAGGCTTGGGCTGATTCCGATTTTTTATGTCGTCACCTTCATATTCCTCTGCAAAGTGCTGCGAATGATATTTTACAAGCTATGCGGCGACCTTATCGCCAGGAGGAATTTAGGAAGATAGTTAACCGCCTGCGAGAAGTAGATAGTGATATGTCCATCTCTACCGATATAATAACAGGGTTTCCCGGAGAGAGCGAGGAACACTTTCGGGAGACCCTGTTATTTGTAGAAGAGATGGCTTTCAGCCGCTTGCATGTATTTAAATATTCACCCAGAAAAAGAACGCCTGCTGCTGCTTTTACCCTGCAAATTGACCCGTCTGTAAAAGAAAAACGTAGCCTGATTTTGCGTCGGCTTGGCGAAAACCTATCTTTTGCCTATGCGAAGAAATTTATCGGGAGAAAAATGCTGGTTCTACTGGAAAAAACAGCTGCAAGAGAGACGATGGAGGGACTTACAGAACATTATTTACGAGTACGCCTAAAAGCGCCTTCTTCCTTGCGAGGAGATATTGTACCTGTTTTAATTACCAGTTTTTCAGAAGGGATTCTCTGGGGAGAGTTGTAGTGTTTTTATCATATTTACCCTGCTGCTGGCATAAAGATAAAAAAGAAAAAAGCAAACAGGGAGGGGAAAATATGAGCAGAGTACTTGTAGTTGAAGCTAGAAGGCTGGTTCCTTTATTATTTCTACTGTTTTTACTGGTAGGTTTGTCTATATATGGCAACTTTCGTCACAGAACAGTGGTGCCTGTATTAGAAGAGGCATCTCCGGACGAGATAACCTTTCAGCTAATTGATAGAGGAAAAGTGGAAGATCGTATTCAGATAAGAGTTCTTTACTGTGAGGATGATTTCTTGCGTGTGGGCGATGAATTTGCCTTGGAATTCCCTGCCTATCCTTTTCAACAAGCACAAGAAGTAGGGGTTTTTGTTCTCAACGGAAAAATCAAAGAAACCCGCTTACTTTCGATGAAAGAAACCTGCCAAGTGCGGGTAATAATAGCTAAGGCAGGCAACTCCTACGATCTAGTTACGCTAGATAAGTCAGCTTTGTCAGAAGAAGGAAGCTGGCATTGGGTTTTTGCTGACAAAAAAGGAAATGTATTTGCCCAGTTTCCCGGGGTGGAAATTATGGAGCTGCCTAAATAAAAAGCAGAATAGGTGTCTTTCTTTTTGTGGCAATTTCTTTGGCGAAAATTTTATCTGTTAGGCAATAAGTGCTAACATTTAAGCCGTTAAAATCCATGATGGTGGTTGTATAAGATTTTAGATGGTTTAGTATCATTTTTAAGGTAAACTTTTACTACTATTTGTGAAAAATTACTTATTTAAAAAATTGGTTATGTGCAATATGAGTTTAGACTAAATTTTCAGCAAATTTTACTAGCGTGTTTGCTATGATTTTAATTTCTTGCAGAGAAGTAGAAACGTTTTGAGTTTTTTCTGCTTGCTTGCTGGCAATTGCTTCTCAATTGCTTCTATGGAGGTTATTTTTTCATTAATGTCCTGACCTGCTTTTTTTAGGCTTCCCAGTATCTTTTCGATTTCTTTTAAAGAACTGGCGCTGTTTTCCGCTAATTTCCTTATTTCATCAGCTACTACACCGAAACCTTTGCCCAGCTCACCTACACGAGCAGCTTCAATGGCCGCATTTAACCCTAAAAGGTTGGTTTGAGCCGTAATTTTTTGGATTACTTTTAAAACTTGATCTGTTTGTCCCATTTTAGTAGTTAAGTCAGCAGCAAATGAACCCAGATTTTTTCCTATATTATCTAGTTTTTCTGAATCAGCAGAAAGACGGTTTGTTAAATCAACAAGGATTTCAATGGCTTTAAAAAGTCTATCTGCTGTTTTGAGAAGTTCTTCTTGCTTATCTAAGCTTTTAATCGTAGCAATACCTCCCAGAATTTCTCCTGTTTGTGGATCTTTGATTGGCATTCCTACACCAATATAAGGAACACCAAAATTACTGCTATCCATTTTTTTAACTATTCTTTTTTTTTCTTTAACAGCCCCCCAGCCTAAAGTGTTTTCTGGATAATGGTCACCTACTTTTACTTTAAAATCAATTTTATCACCTGGGTAGTAGGCAGCAACACGTTGGTTTTTTGCATCTGCAATATGTACTAATAAATCATCTTCGAACATATCTTTTAGATAAGGGGCGACAGCGATAAAGGAATCCATTATGTTTCCGTATTTAGCCACTTTTTTCACTCCTTTTTACTTTTATTAACAATTTTTCTTACTTAGGTTTATTGAACTATTTTAAAAATTATTTCATAATATTTTTTCGCTTATCTTCCTGCCTATTAACCCTAGTTTTGCAGTAACACAATAAGATCAATTGTATAAAGCCTTACAAGTTGTAGCTTGTAGGACTTTTTTTTGTCAAATTTTTAGATAAATATGGTTGATAATTGTTGCTAATTATGTTATAATATTTGATGTGGAGGTGGTATCATGAATCTGCAAGTAGGTACAAGCAACGGACGTCGTTATCTAACAATCGTTCAAGGTTATAGAGATCCTGTGGTTCTTACTCATCGAGCGTGTTTGAGGTTGCCAGAACAGCGTATTCATCTC
>CAZIRG010000059.1:0-9102 GCA_964541505.1 uncultured Syntrophomonadaceae bacterium
CTGATTTACCTTTATACCTCAGAACTGCCGATTATTGAAAAAGTAGCTGTTACTTTTATCACTGATCCTGAGAAAGTAGAAGAATTTGTGTCTACTGCCCTGGCGGTTTACAGAAAACGTGATGACCGGGTAAAAGGACTAACAGAAGAAGCAGTAGATGAGTTTTACGGTTGTACTCTTTGCCAGAGTTTTGCTCCTACTCACGTCTGCATTATCACTCCTGAGCGAGTATCACTCTGTGGCGCCATAAGCTGGTTTGATGGTCGGGCTGCTTCCAAAATTGATCCTTACGGTCCTCAGTTTGCAGTAGAAAAAGGCGAACTTCTGGATCCGGAAAAAATAGTTTACAGTGCCGTTAATGAAGCCGTAGCAGAGCGTTCTATGGGTGCTAGCGATACTTTCTGCATGCATAGTCTCTTTGACAACCCGCATACTTCCTGCGGCTGCTTTGAGTCGATTGCTTTCTATATTCCGGAAGTTGATGGTGTCGGTATTTTGCACCGGGAATTTATGGGTGACAGTGTTGCTGGTACGCCTTTCTCTTCCATGGCTGGTGAGCTAAGCGGTGGCAAGCAGGTAGAAGGATATGTGGGGATGGGCCTAGAATACCTGCGTTCGCCCAAGTTCCTTATTGGTGACGGTGGGCTGAAGCGTGTGGTATGGATGCCGAAAGATATAAAAGAAAGATTCAAGGAAGTTATACCAGCAGACCTGTATGACAAAATAGCTACAGAAGAAGATGTTAAAGATGCCGATGACTTGGCTGAGTTTCTGGAAAAAGTTGCTCATCCGGTAATGTCAGGAGAGTTTTAATAAAAAGGAGCGAGTTGATTTATGGCAGTAAAAGGAACTGATATCAAGAAGAAATTACCGGGAACGAACTGCAAGGAATGTGGTATGCCAACTTGCTTCGGGTTTGCGATGAAATTAGCGTCGGGCAAGGTTAAGCCCGATGCTTGCCCCTATCTCGACCCGCAGGTAAAGGAAGAGCTGGAAGATATGCTGGCTCCTCCAATGAAGCTGGTTACTGTTGGCACTGGCTCACAGGCTGTAAGTCTCGGTGAAGAAGAGGTTATGTTTAGACACGAGAAAACCTTCTTTCATGCGCCTGGTTTAGCTCTGCTCATTTCTGATACAGAGTCAAACGAAGCGATAGCAGCTAAAATAAGGAAAATCGAAGAGTTGCAATTTGAGCGTGTGGGAATAAATCTTAAGGCTGATTTATTGGCTTTAAGATTTACTTCGGGTGACAAGGCAAAATATGTTGCCCTGGTGGAAAAAGTGGCGGCAGAAGCACCGGATCTGGGAGTTGTTCTGATTTCAGAAGACACAGAAGTTCTTTTCGCAGCTTTAGATGCCTATGGCGCTGAGAAAAAGCCTTTGCTTTATCCAGTAACTGCAGAAAATATGGAAAAAGTTATAAGGAAGGTTAAAGAGAAACCAACTCCGCTTGGTCTGAAAGCAGCTAGTGTAGAGAAAGTTGCAGAGATAGCGGCTAAGTTGCGGGCCGCAGGTATAGAGGAAATAGTATTGGATCCTGGCTCTAAAACTCTGTCGGAAGTGGTACGTGATCAGACACTTATCAGACGTAGTGCATTGAAGAAAGGTTTCCGAGCACTTGGATTTCCTTCTATAGCTTTCCCTTGTGATATGACGGGAGACAAGGCACAAGAGTATTTGATTGCTGCTGGTATGGTGGCCAAGTATGTGGGCGTTATTGTTCTTAGCGATATGGATGCGTCTTCCCTGATGCCTCTCTTGGTATCACGGTTGAATATCTATACCGACCCACGTCGTCCGATGACGGTAGAGGAAAAGATCTATGAAATAAATTCTCCTGATCCAAATGCGCCGGTTATAGTTACTACTAACTTTGCTCTGACCTATTTTGCTGTTTCTTCGGAGATGGAGACAAGTAAAGTTCCGTCCTATTTGTGTATTCAGGATACAGAAGGGCTCTGCGTTCTGGCGGCTTGGTCAACAGGCAAGTTTGCTGCTGATACCATTTCTTCCTATATTAATCGCTCGGGGATTGCAGACAAGGTAAATCACCGTAATCTTATTATTCCCGGCTATGTAGCCCAGATTAAAGGTGAACTGGAAGAATCTTTGCCAGACTGGCAGATTATTGTTGGGTCTCGCGAAGCTAGTGGCATCCCGGCAACGTTGAAAAGTTAGATTTTTGACACTAAGCTCTTTAAGGAGTGAAAAGCTGTTTTAAGCTTTTACTCCTTAAAAATATATCAAATTAAAAGGAGGCAAAAAAATGGTTCTTGACCCCACGAAACACGCTGATTGGGAGATTGCGGAAGAAGCGGAGTCGCGGATGAAGACAGTTTATCAGCTAAGAGATCAACTGGGACTGAAGGAGGAGGAACTTCTTCCCTACGGTCATTATGTGGCTAAAGTTGATTTCAACAAAGTCTTAAAGAGGCTGGAGGACAGACCTGACGGAAAGTACATAGATGTGACAGCTGTTACTCCTACCCCTTTGGGAGAGGGTAAGTCGACTTCTACCATGGGACTGGTCCAAGGCTTAGGGAAAAGAAATAAAAATGTTATTGCTACCATCCGCCAGCCATCCGGTGGGCCCACTATGAATATCAAAGGCTCGGCTGCCGGCGGCGGTTTGGCACAATGCATACCTTTAACTCCTTTTTCCTTAGGGCTTACAGGGGACATCAATGCTATTATGAATGCGCATAACTTGGCTATGGTGGCTCTTACTTCCCGTATGCAGCATGAATTTATCCGCAGTGATAAGTTTTTGGCTAAGCGAAACTTAAAACGTTTAGACATCGATCCCCGTAATGTGGAAATGAAATGGATTATTGATTTTTGTGCCCAAGCTTTACGTAATATCATTATTGGCCTAGGTGGAAAAAATGACGGTTTGATGATGAGTTCCGGTTTTGCAATTGCTGTTTCTTCCGAAGTTATGGCCATTTTGTCTGTGGCTAAAGACTTGAAAGATATGCGTGAGCGGATGGGCAAAATAGTAGTTGCTTATGATAAAAAAGGCAATCCTGTAACCACTGGAGATCTGGAAGTAGATGGTGCTATGACTGCATGGATGGTAGAGGCACTTAACCCTAACCTGATGCAAACGTTGGAAGGTCAACCAGCATTTGTGCATGCAGGACCTTTTGCTAACATTGCTATCGGGCAGTCCTCTATTATCGCTGACCGGGTAGCTTTGAAGTTGGGTGACTATGTGGTGACTGAGTCAGGTTTTGCAGCTGATATCGGTTTTGAGAAGTTTTGGAACTTAAAATGCCGTATGTCCGGGCTGAAGCCTAATTGCGCCGTAGTTGTGGCCACTATTCGTGCCCTCAAAGCACATGGTGGCGCTCCTATGCCTGTTCCCGGCAAGCCACTTGATCCATCCTACACTCAAGAACAAGTAGAGTGGGTAGAGAAAGGCACAGAAAACCTTATTCATCATATCAACACAGTCAAAAAAGCCGGTATCAACCCGGTTGTTTGCATCAATGCTTTCCATACTGACACTGATAATGAGATTAAAGCTGTCCGTCGTCTGGCAGAAGCTGCCGGAGCACGTGTTGCTTTATCTAGACACTGGGAACAAGGCGGTGCTGGTGCTTTGGAATTTGCGGATGCTGTTATTGAGGCTTGTGAAGAGCCTAACGACTTTAAATTCCTTTATGAGCTAGAGACTCCTCTACGGGAGCGTATTAACCTTATTGCCAGGGAAGTTTACGGGGCCGATGGTGTAGATTATACCCCAGAAGCTCTGGAGAAAGCCAAGCGTATGGAGAATGATCCCGAAATTCAAAAATTAGGGGTTTGCATGGTCAAGACGCACCTTAGCCTTACAGATAATCCCACCTTAAAAGGTGTTCCCAAAGGCTGGAGACTTCAGATTAGAGACATTCTCACCTATGGCGGAGCCGGTTTTGTTGTACCGGTAGCAGGAACTATTAGTCTGATGCCTGGTACTGCCTCCGATGCTGCTTATCGTCGGGTAGATGTGGACACTGAGACTGGCAAAGTACGCGGTCTTTTCTAAAAACCTTTCCAGAAAAACAGTTATTTAAAAGAGCTTCCCTTGGAGGCTCTTTTTTTGGTGCCCAAAGACGAGGCGAAAAGGTAAAGAGACGAAAAGATGAAGAGGGGAACGGAGTTAGCCTGTTAGCCCCTTAACCTCTTGGTCTTTTGACCTTTTTGCCTCTTAGCCTTATTTAACAGAGGAAAGTTTTTTTAAAGGAAGGAAAATGCTTGTTAATGGGGAATACTTAACTTTAGTGAAAAGAACTTTACATAAGGAGGAAGAAAATGGAAGACGTAAGAATTGCTTTGGACAGTTTCTTCAAAGCATCTTCGGTAGCTGTTATCGGGGCTTCCCCTCGCCCGGAAACACCGGGAGGCATTACTCTGGAGCTGCTTCTAAACAAGGGGTACGAAGGGGAGCTTTACTGTGTCAATCCCAGGTATGATAAAATTGGGGAAAAGAAATGCTATGCTTCGATTACAGAAGTTCCGGGTGCGGTAGAGTTGGCTATTTTGGCTATAGCAGCGAAGTATGTGCTACCAGTGCTTAAAGAATGTGTGGCGAAAGGCGTTAAAGGAGTTATTATTTATACGTCTGGGTTTGCAGAGACAGGTGATGCGGAACTGAAAAACATCCAGGAAGAGATGCAATCGATTGCCGTTTCTTCCGGAATGCGTATAATGGGACCAAACTGCGTAGGATTGGTTAATAATAACACTAATCTTTGGGCAACTTTTGCTTCGCCGCCTATGTTTGAAGCAGGTTACCAACCTAATTCTCTGGGTATTATTTCACAGAGTGGTTTTTTTGGCATAGCCATCTACCAGCTGGCAGCCTATAATGGGGTAGGTTTCAGGTATTTTGCCAGCGTGGGAAACCAGACCGATCTTTCTTTCACAGATTTCTTTTCTTATATGGTGGATGATGGTGATATTGGTGTTGTATGTGGGTATTTGGAAGGTCTTAAAGAAGAGGAGGATATTTTGCCGGTAGCTCGTCGTGCCTTGAGCAAAGGTAAGCCGGTAGTGCTTATAAAGGTGGGCACGACTGATGCTGGTTCCCGGGCAGCGAGTTCTCACACCGGGGCCATGGTTGGACAGGAGGAAAACTATGCGACCCTTTTCAAACAAACAGGGATTGCTCGGGCGAGTGATTTTGAACAGCTGATGGCTTTTCTTTATCTCTCCTTGATGCCCAAGCCTCCCCAAGGTAGAAAAGTAGCTATTGTTTCTGTCTCGGGTGGAGCCGCTGTTATGATAGCTGACAAGTGTGATCGAGGAGGGCTGCAGGTAGCAGATTTGGCCCAGGCGACCATAGAAAAGCTGGACGAAATGCTTCCTAGCTACGCTACCAGTGCTAACCCACTGGACCTAACGGGGAGAGCACTGGAAGAGCCGGAACTGTTTGGCAACACCCTGGAAGTTTTGCTAGGCGACCCCGGTATAGATACAGTTATTGTTTCCTTTCATATCTCGCCGCTTCTCTGCTGGATGGCACTGGCTAAACTGCGAGAATGCTACCACAAAACAGATAAAAGCGTAATCATAATGGGACAGCCGCTAGGTGATGCAGAAGATGTTAATGCTGTTATTGAAGAGGCACGCCGATTAGGAATACCCATAATTAGGGATATGAATTATGCTACTTGGGCTTTGTCTTCTTATCTCTCTTGGTTAGAAAAATCTAGGAGCTTTAAGGAAGATTTGCCCTTACCGGGGAAGGGAATTGTTCCTGCCGCTACTAATGGTACAGAAAACTTGCCGGAATATCTGGGTGCGGAACTTCTAAAACCTTATGATATCAAGATGCCGACTGGATTTATGGCAAAAACAGCTATAGAAGCAGGAGAAATAGCAGAGCGCCTTAATTTTCCTGTTGTGCTTAAAGTGCAGTCACCTGCTATCCTACATAAAACGGAAGCAGCTGGAGTGCATTTAAATATAAATTCTACATCTGAAGCAATGCAGGCTTACAAGGAGATTATGCTGGCAGCTAAAAGGTATGACAAGGAGGCAGAAATTGCTGGTGTGCTGGTGCAGGAAATGCTAGCGCCGGGGCAGGAGATAATAGTGGGCATGAAGCGAGATAAGGCCTTAGGTCCGGTTATTATGTTCGGCTTGGGCGGAGTTTTTGTGGAGGTTCTAGAAGATGTCTCTTTACGGTTAGCCCCTCTTACTAGCCAGGATGCACTGGAAATGGTGCAAGAAATAAAGGGGTACAAGATTTTACAGGGTTACCGGGGTTCTCCACCTTGTGATACAGAAGCTATAGTTGATCTTTTGCTCAAAGTTTCTAAGTTTGCCGTGGAAAACCCCACTGTACAAGAGTTGGATTTAAACCCTGTTTTTGTTTATCCAAAAGGAAAAGGAGTAATGATAGCGGATGTTTTGATGGTGAAAAATGTTGCTATATTGCCAAAAGCAACTAACTTACATTAGCAGCAAGTGTTCAGAAATTAGGAGTTGATGGTCGGTTGCGGGCTGCCAGTTTACAGTTTACAGTTTACAGTGAGTACGATGAGGTAATCCGAGGGAAACGAGGTTTTTCCGAAACAACGGTTTTTTGAGATATGCTTGCAAATCGGAATATAGTTATATAAAGGCTTTTGAGTTGCGGAAGAACCATGTTATGCTATCGACAACTGTCAGTGCGGAAGAACCGGATACGAGGGCGAGGGAAGATTCCCTCGCTACTTGTAAGCATGGACAGCTTAGCAACTTTGAGAAATTTTTAAGAATAGTTTAGTAGGTTAAGTAGTGACGTTAACTTTTCGGTTTATAGATAAAATTACGGATAGCAGTAAAATATTTCTCAATTTCAACGAGCATAACATTGTTATGCTCTCCGCCGTAAATAGTCAACAATTTCTTCTCTGGGGTACCTAAAAAATGCAACAGTTCCTCTGCTTGTTCAAAAGGCACTAAGGTGTCGCTGCTTCCATGTATCAGCAAGGCAGGGATAGAAATTTGACTAGCTTTGGCTTGAGCCTCTTTTTCTATCTTGGCTAAAGGTAATCCGGCTGCTGGCAGACCCAGGTGGTGAATCAGTTTTACCACGCTGATAAAGCCGCTTTCAATGATTAGCCCCTGGATGGATTGAGCATAATGGCTGGCCAGTTCCAGTGCGGAGATGCTGCCCAGCGAGCGGCCCATAATCCACAGCTCACCTGTTAACCCTCGGTTGGGTAGCTCCTTTTGGACAGCTTTAAAAATAGTGTGAGCATCAGCAATTAGGTTACTGAAGGAAGGGTTCCCCTCACTACTACCATAACCGCGGTAATCTGCCACCACTAGGTTGATATTTTGCCGGTGATAAAAAGGGAAAATGTGGTCGTAGTCGCTAACTACCTCACCGTTACCGTGAAAAAACAGTAGCCAGGGCCAGTCATTATTTCCTACATAGAAACGGCAAGAGACAGAAATATTTTCTTCAACAATAACAAAAAGATCGAAAGACCCCGGAGGAGCAGGTGTAGAATCTTTACGGGGGTAAAACAGGTAGTTTAGAAGTGGGGAGGAGTCGAGTGCAGTATAATTAGACATTGATTTTTCTCCTTTCGGTTGGTTATAATACGATAGTGATGTATTTTATTCTCCAACTTCTAATCTTAAACCTCCTACTTCAGATCTCCAATCTCTAAAAAAGGTGGGGTGTTTTTTGAAAATGGAATCATTTTTTACTTCAGCTAAGGTTGATATAGGGCAAGAGGAAACCGCTTTGCGTAGAGCATATATGATTCAAGTGCGAGCTGCACAGGTTGGTTTTGACTGGCCAGATGTAGAAGGTGCTTGGGGGAAAGTGGCAGAAGAGTTGCGAGAGCTGAGAAGTGCTTGCCAAGAAGGCATACTAGCAAAGATAACGGAAGAATTGGGCGATGCTCTATTTGCCTTAGTGAATGTAGCCAGATTCTTAAAAGTTGATCCGGAAATGGCACTGGCAGAAACGAACGACAAATTTTGTCGTCGTTTTGCTTATATTGAAGAACAAATGCAGAGGAATGGTAAAAACTTTGAAGAAGTTAGCTTGCAAGAGCTTGATGCCTGGTGGGAAGAAGCCAAAAGAAGTTTTTTAAGGCAGAAAGGTTGAAAGTGTAGAAATGAACTTAGGTGGAAGAGTAATAAAAACCGCTGTTGCCAGCGGTTTGGCTATTTTTGTTGCGCAGCAGGTTGGCTTGGAAAGAGTATCCTTTGCTGGGATTATTGCTATTATTGTTGTCCAGAGATCGCTTTTTTCTTCTGTTGCTCAAGCATATAAGAGGATTGGCAGTGTCACGCTGGGAATCCTAATGGGGGCTGCATTTGCCTTTACTTTTGGTCTAACGCCTTTGGTGGTAGTTGTAACTACTTTCTTAAGTATTCAAATATGCTTGAAGCTTCATTGGGAAGATAATATTGTGCTGATGACTATTGCTGCTCTTAACTCAATGCTTTTCTGCACACAGAACTTTTTTCTTGATGCCGGCAATCAATTGGCGCTGGCCTTGATTGGAGCTGTTAGTGGTATCTCTTTAAATATGCTTTTCAGTCCGTATCACAAAAAAGAGGTAGAAGAGTTGCTTTTTTTTGCGGACAAAGAGTTGCGAGAACTTTTATTTATTGTTCTGCAGGATATGAAAGGGCCGTTCAAGTATGATCATGAGAAGGTTAATAATCGCCTTTATGAATTAAAGACGGCAATAGAAAAAGGTGGCAGGTTGGCCAAGCTTTTGCAAGAGGAACAGCGCTATCGCTTTCGTGAGGACACTCCTTCAGAGCGTTACCGTAAAACTTTTCAAATTTTTGCTTCTCAGGCTGACAGGATTGAGGGCTTATTTGCTCAGGCTGCTAAAATAGGAATAACTGTCCCCCAAGTCGAACCGATTACCAAAATAGGTAGAATTTTAATCAAAATGCAGCAGAGAGCTTTAAAGAATAAGCCTGTACCCTACTTATTTTTCGAGAAAACCCTGGCTAAAATAGACGAAGGTTTTGCTACTGGTGCTCTTCCTGTCACTAGGGATGAGTTTCTTGCTCGAGCAGCTCTTATCTATATTTTTAGTGAGTTAAAAGTATATTATAAAAGAATCCGCCGCTTACCTTCGTTTTGATGCT
>CAZIRG010000060.1:0-9077 GCA_964541505.1 uncultured Syntrophomonadaceae bacterium
TAACTATTCAACTACAGCCGGTTGCCAGTTGCCAGTTACTGAAGCTATTATCCGTAAACTGTAAACCGTAAACCGTAAACCGTAAACCGTAAAGTGGTATTCAATCTCTAACTATTACGTTAGTGCCTGAGTAGTTACATATATGGCTCATTAGGACCGTGAAATATAAGGGCACCTAGTAATATAATAACGTAATAGTTTTTCTTTTCCCCGAGAAAGTCCAATACGAGGGGTTGTCGTTATCTCTTTAACTTCAGGAGCATCAATAATATACAATGGTTTCTCCTGCAGTGATAAACCATTTTGTTTTAAATTTATAGCTAACGCACGACACAGGTTGCCGGGACCACTGGCAAGAGCTTTTAAATTTGCCTGTTGGCGGTGTTCAAGCATAATTTGAATCCCTTTTATCGGAGCTACAGCTCTAATCAGAACAGCCTCTCCATCTCCCTTTTCCCCCGTAACTACATTAAAACAATAATGAACACCGTATATAAGATAAACATAAGCAGTACCGCCTTCATTAAACATAGCGGCATTTCTCTTAGTTTTGCTCTTAGCTGCATGACAAGCAGGGTCATTTTCTTTTAAATAGGCTTCTGTTTCAATGATTTTACCTGAAACCAACCCCACAGAAGTTTCATGCACAAGAATTTTCCCTAATAGTGCTCTGGCTACAATAGAAGCATCTCGTTTATAAAATTTAGAAGATAAAATAGTCATATTTCAGTCAACCTGTCTTTTCACACAGCACACAGTACTAAAATATAAAATTAGTTACAAAAAATATTTAAAACTAGACGCTGATTCATTATGATTTTTATGATTTACGCTGATTTTTTGCTATTTTTTGCTATATTAACAGTTAAATAGTTGTTTATTGGTAATTATATTTGGCTTACGGTAACTACTCACGTCCATATTGTCATTTCGACCAAAGGGAGAAATGACATGGCAGCATAAATCATGACACATTAGCGTGAACGGTTACATATGTACTATAAAAACCTTAATCTCTTAGGCTAAGTAGTTACGGCTTACGTTAATTTACTTGTAGGCGATAACTGACAATTAACAACCGCTAAAACATTAACAGGTATAATTTCTTTAAAAATATCTATAACAACAGGGAAATAGGTGGCTACCACTGCACTGAAAAAAGATTCCTGCGTCAGCTCATGTAAAAAGTTTACCGGAAGAAAGGAGATAATAACAACGGCAACAAAAACCCAAATAAGCCCTTTGAGACCTCCTAAAGCAGCCCCACCAACAGCATTAAAAAACCCTATAACAGGCAAGTTGGCTATCCCCTGCAATAATTTCCCGAAAAATTTAAAGAACACTGTTACCACAAAGTAGATAAATAAAAAACTAATAATACTTATCACAATACTACTAAAATGTGCCGCCAACACAGGATCTCCCGGGAGCAAAAATTCCGGCACAAAGTTAGAAAACTGTTCTAAATATGTGCTTAGCTGGGGAGTTAAAACCCATGCCAAGTACAGGGCAATGATAAAACCTCCCAGATCAAGCAACTGCCTCACTAGCCCTCTGCGGAATCCACTAACTATAAAAACTGTCAATATAAGGAGAAGAATTATATCCAACCAGTTTAATATTTCTAACATAATAAACTTCCCCTTTCAGGAAACAAATCTCTTCAACTCCCCTCGCAAGAGGGAGAATCGCTTATTACTGACGACCAAGCACTAACTTTCCTCAATCATCTTTTCCAGTTCTTTGAAATCCTCTTGCAGCTTGAACAGTTCATCTGTCAGGTTCAAGCAAGTAAGTACCGCTAATTTCTGATGATTTAACCTTGGACTGACTTTGGAAAGTTCTTTCATTTTAGCATCAACAAATTCAGCAACTTTTTGCATGTATGACGGATTCATAGACCCTTTAAGCTTAAGCTCTTCCCCATAAATTACAACCTTTACCCGCTTCTTGTCCAAAGAAACCCCCTCCTTCATGCACATACCTACTGATTCGACAGCAATATATCTTTTCCTGCCTGAGGTTCTAAGAGCGTACTGTAACTCCCAACTTTTCAAACAAGGCTTTTATTATTTTATCTTGCTGCTCATTAACCTTTTCATCCCGTAAGGTTTCTCGGTAGTCTCTATAAGTTATAGCATAAGCTAAGCTTTTATACCCCTCTGGCACCTGCTTTCCAACATAAAGATCAAAAAGCAAAACTTTTTCCAATAAATCTCCACCAGCCTTCCTGATAATTTGCTCTACAGCAGAAGCAAAAACATTCTCAGGAACTACCAATGCTAAATCCCTCTGTACCGCTGGATAACGAGGGAGAGGTTGGAATTTAAAGTCCTTCGTAGCGGCATTTAATAGCGAGTCAAGCTCTATTTCAGCATAAAAAACTTCTTGTTTCAACCCGTAATTATCAAGAACAACCGGGTGCACTGCTCCTATTTCTCCTATTTTGTAATTATCATCTAAGAACATTTCCGCTGCCCGAGTGGGATGTAGATAAGGAACAGTAACTGGTTTAAAAGCAATCTCTTCTTGCCCTAAAAAGCTCAACAATTCAATAATAATCCCCTTCAGCCAAAAAAAACTCACCTCACGTGGCGTCTCCTGCCAATGCTTCTCTTCTCTTTTGCCTGTTACAATCAAGGCAAGATTAATAGGCTCTTCAGGTTGTGCCGTCAGGGGAAGATCAGCTGTTTTGAATACTTTGCCTGTTTCAAAAAAACACTGGTCTTCCTGATGTCTGTTTGAATTATATTTAATAGTAGTTAATAAGTTCGGCAAAAGAGTAGTACGTAAAACCCCCTGTTCTTCCGACAAAGGATTTTTTAAAGGAACAGCTCGGCGTAAAGTAGCATCTGCCGGCAAACGCAAACTATCAAAAACATCTTTGTTCATAAAACTAAAAGTAATTATTTCATAAAAACCTGCCGATGTTAAAAACCTTTTTAGATTAATCATCTTCTTTTGCGAAGCAGTTTCTCCTGTATGCTTAACAATATTGTTTTGAAGCAAGGTAGGCTGGATATGTTCATATCCATAAACTCTGGCAACCTCTTCCACCAAGTCTATTTCTGCTATAATATCCTGTCGCCTGGCAGGAACAGAAACAAGATAGGCATCCGCTTCTTCTTGAACGTTAAACCCAAGCTTTATAAAAATATCTTTCATCTTTTCTGTCGGCAGCTCAAGCCCTAAAACTCCCCTAATTTTGGCAGGTCGCACTGTAATAGTCTTTTCAGTATAGGGGCAAGGGTAGACATCCACAACACCGGGGACAACCCGGGCGCCTGCTATTTCTTGCAGCAAAAAAGCTGCTCTGTTGGCCGCAAAAAGTGTACCTTCCTGATTAACACCTCGACCAAAGCGGAGAGATGCTTCCGAAGTCATGCCAAAAGAACGTGCGGTTCTCCTTATACTTGCCAGATCAAAATGAGCCGCCTCCAGTAATACTGTTTTGGTAGAAGGCGTAACCTCGGAATGAAGCCCACCCATAACACCTGCTAATGCTACCGGCGTTTCCTGATCAGCAATTACCAGCATACCCTCTGCCAACTCTCTCTTCTGCTCATCCAGCGTGATGATAACTTCCCCTTGACGAGCTTTGCGCACGATAATTTGTTGGCCTTTTATGCCTTCAAAATCAAAAGTATGCAGGGGCTGCCCTGTTTCCCACATAACCAAGTTAGAAATATCCACTATGTTGTTCACCGGTCTAATACCAACTTTCAGCAATTTTAACTGCAAAGTGAGCGGAGAGGGAGCAATTTTTATGTCTTCAATCACCCTGGCCGTATAGCGAGAGCAAAGATCTCTATCCTGTATTGTTATACTAACCATCCTTGCGACTTCTTCCCCTGTTAGCGTTAGAACTTCCGGCAGTTTAACTTTTTGACCATCTGCAAGGGCTCCTATTTCCCTGGCCACTCCCAACATTCCTAAGCAATCCGCACGGTTAGGCGTCAGTCCCAGTTCCAAAATATCTTCATCCAGATCTAGCGCTTCTACCAAATCTGCCCCCAAGGGAAGATTCTTGTCTAAAACTAAAATCCCCTCGTCTGTTACCAACTCTAGTCCCAATTCTGTGGCAGAGCATAACATACCATGAGAAGAGACGCCACGTAAATTAACTTTGCGAATTTTCCCTCCCGGTAAAACTGCTCCCGGCAATGCCAAGGGAACCTTATCTCCCACCTCATAATTTTTTATTCCGGCTACCACCTGATATTCTTCGCTTGCCGCAGCTACCTTGACTACCCATAATTTATCAGCAGAAGGATGTCTCGCATAAGATTTTACTTCAACTACCAACACACCTGTCAAGCCAGAAACTAAAGAGTTAATTCCTTCAACTTCTACGCCACCTCGGGTTAACTTTTCTGCAATTTCTTTGCTGGAAAGATCAATATCTATGTATTCCTTTAACCAGTTTACAGGTACGAGCATATATTTATCTGCCACCTTTCTTGGAGCTTGAATGTGGAAGAGCCTGCCTTGAGCAAACAAAAACCGAGTCAAAGCATCTCTTATCTCTTTTTAATTAACCAAGCAAAACTGCTTTAACATCCTAATATCATTCACATAAAACATGCGCAAATCATCTATACCGTATTTCAGCATAGCAACACGCTCTACACCCATGCCAAAAGCAAATCCCGTGACTTTATCGGAGTTATAACCCGACATTTCAAGTACTCGGGGGTGTACCATCCCTGCTCCCAAAATTTCCAACCAACCGGTTTGTCCACAAATACGGCAGCCTTTGCCATTGCAGATAACACAGGAAATATCCACCTCTGCACTGGGTTCAGTAAAGGGAAAATAACTAGGGCGTAAGCGTACTTTTTGCTCTGCACCAAACATCTGTTGAGCAAAAGAAAGCAACGTTCCTTTCAGGTCTCCCAAAGAGATTTTCTTATCAATTGCTAACCCCTCTACTTGGTGAAACATAGGCGAATGAGTGACATCATCATCCCGGCGATAAACTTTTCCCGGCACGATAATTCTTACAGGAACTGCAGGGGCAAGTCTTTCCATAACCCTTGCCTGAACAGGCGAGGTATGTGTCCTGAGCAAAAGATCTTCCGTTAAGTAAAACGAATCCTGCATGTCACGAGCAGGATGCTCCCTAGGGATATTCAGTGCCTCAAAATTATAATAATCCGTTTCTACTTCAGGACCATCTTCAACGGTAAATCCCATCCCTAAGAAAATATCTTTTATTTCTTCTAACACTAAAGAAATCGGGTGTAATTGTCCCGACTGCCTAGAAATACTGGGTAAAGTCACATCTATTTTTTCCATTAAATACTTTTTTTCTCTTTCTTTTTCCTTCAAAGCAACTTCTTTGTCTTTTAACGCTGCCAATAAATTTTCTTTTATCTTATTGGCTAGGTTCCCCACCAAAGGACGCTCTGTGTGAGATAATTGTCCCATTCCCCTCAGGATAGCAGTCATCGCTCCTTTTTTACCCAAATAATACACCTTAATTTTAGATAAGTCCTCAAAGGTCAGCACTGCCTTTATTTCCTCCAAAGCCGCATTTTCAATATCTTTTAACTGCTCCTGCATAAAAATACCTCCAATATTTTGACAAATAAAAAAACTTCCGACTCCAGGGACGAAAGTTTATCTTCGGCGATACCACACATAACACATAATAATTCAAATGCCAGCTTTCTTCATGTCTTCACGGTCTCAAACCAGCAACTACCTACTTTCCCCAGAATAACTTAGGATATCAATTTCTTGTACATTAAATAAGCAGAAACCGAACCTGTTAATTCGAACATTTTCCAAAAAACTTCGGCAGCTGTCATTTAAAAACCATTTCCCTTCCGCATGGTTTCGGGAACAATTTGATTATAGCATATCGTCTTTTAAAAAACAACCTCTCCGTCTATTTTATTCTGTCGCAGAGCTTCATAAATTATAATCGCTCCGGCGGCAGCAGCATTAAGTGACTGAACAGAATTCAACAAAGGTATTTTTACCTGCTGGCAAGATTCTCCTTTAAAGTTTGCTGAGATTCCTTTACTTTCATTACCAATAACCAACCCATACGAAGCAGGAAATTTCACCTCAAAACAGGAAACTGCAGCTGCCGGGTCACAGGAATAAAGCGGTATACCTTTGTTTTTTAAAGGCAAAAAAATATCTTCCATCTGTTGTTCTCTGACAATAGGCATTCTAAATGCCGCTCCCATAGTTGACCTCAAGACCTTAGGACTCCATATATCTACCGTACCTTTAGCACAAATAACTCCTGTAATCCCACCGGCTAAAGCTGTTCTCAGCAGGCTGCCCAAATTGCCCGGATCTTGAATTTTATCCAGAATCAATAACCTAGCTTTTTCTTTAATTATCTCCTCCAGAGTAAAGACAGGCATTCTGGCAACACAAAGCAGGCCCTGGAATGTTTTAACAGCAGAAATTTCTTTTAGAAGATTCTCCGCAGTTAAGTAGCATGGAATATCTTTCGCTGCTGCTTTTTTTAATATTTCTATTCCCAAATGAGAAACCTTAAACTTTGGAGAATATAAAATCCAAGCGATGTCTGCTCCAGATAAAAAAACATCCTCAAGCAGCAATGCTCCTTCTAAGGGTACCAAGCCGTAAGCATCTCTGTATTTTCTTTTCTGCAACAGGCGAAATTGCTTCAGCTTTTTATTATCCCTGCTTTTAATAATCATATCATTTACTCACTTTTTAAAACAGATTCTATCTTGTCTAAAGATTCATTCTCCCCCACCATTATTAAAATATCACCCTCGTTGATAATCTCTTCTGCTGCTGGGGATATGTTTACCCCTGACTCTCGCTTAATCGCCATAACAGTAATTCCAAAGCTAGCTCTCAAATTCAGTTCTTGTAAGGATTTACCAAACATAGCCGCAAAGGCTTCCATCTCTACTATACTGTACTCATCAGAAAGCTCAATAAAATCAAGTAGGTTAGTTGTCAAGAGATTATGTGCGACCCTTACTCCCATATCCCGTTCAGGATAAACAACCTTAGTGGCACCTGTTTTGTAGAGCACTTTCCCATGCAGATCTGTTCTAGCCTTAGCTACAATATACTTGACCCCTATTTCCTTTAAAATAAGAGTAGTCAAAATACTAGCCTGCATATTTTGCCCTATACTGACAATCACAGCATCAAAGCTTTCTAGGGCCAACGACTGTAAAGCAGCTTCATTGGTTGAATCAACTTGCACAGCATGAGTAACCTCTTCGGCTATAGCAGCCACTACCTCTTCCTCGGCATCAATAGCCAGCACTTCATGTCCCATCTGACACAAGGTTTGTGCTATGCTGCTGCCGAAACGACCTAATCCTATTACCGCAAATTGCTTGGCTTTCATTTTAGATTTGCACCCCTTAGCCAATTAAAATATTTTCTTCTGGATATCTTACCATAGTTTTTTGCAACCTGTGCACAAAAACCAACACCATAGTCAAAGGACCTATTCGACCAATAAACATCGCTATAATAATCAGTATTCTACCCAAAGAAGACAATTCTGCTGTAATGCCCAGAGAAAGTCCTACTGTAGCAAAAGCCGAAACGGTTTCAAAAAAAATTTCTAGAAAAGACGCCGTCTCCGTAATTGTCAGTAGCAAAGTAAAAATGAAAATCAGCAAGGCAAATAGTAACACTATAGCCAGAGATTTTTTTAAAATCACTCCGGGCAAACGCCTTCCTAATAATACTACTTCTTCATTTCCACACATAGTTGAAACAACAGTCCAGACCAAAACTCCAAAAGTGGCAGTTTTAACGCCCCCACCCGTTGATGCCGGTGAAGCCCCGATAAACATCAAAGCAATCAGAAAAAATATACTGCTCATTGTCAGCATATTTGTGGGAACAACATTAAATCCAGCTGTCCGGGGAGTTGCTGCTGTAAAAAAAGCTGCCATTATTCTTGCAGCATAATGCTGCAGCCCTCCCAAAGTAGCAGGATTGCTCCACTCCAGCAAAAGAATAAAAAACATTCCACCACTTAAAAGAAAAACAGTTGTAATAAGTACAAGTTTTGTATGTAAAGAAAATTTCCGGAATCTCTTTTTTTGATGAATGTCCAATAAAACTACAAACCCAACTCCACCCAGAATATATAATAGCATAATAGTGCCGCTCACCAAGTAGTCTGAGGCATAGGCATTCAAGCTGTCAGCATTAGGCATAATATCAAAACCGGCATTGGCAAACGCAGAGACAGCATGAAAAACACTTTTGAAGAGACCCTCACTAAAGCCAAACTGTGGAATAAAACACCAGCTTAACAGCAGAACTCCTACCCCTTCTATACTGAAAGCCAATTTTAGTATAGTTTTTGACAACCCCACCAAGCCAGCTAGGGAAAACTGGTTGAGCGATTCTTGCATAACCAGCCTATCTCGTAAAGTAATTCTACGACCAAGAAACAAGAAAATACCGGTAGCCATGGTCATAAATCCCAAGCCGCCAATCTGGATTAAAATCAAAATAACGGTCTGCCCAAAAGAAGTAAAAAAAGTAGCTGTATCTACTACCACCAAGCCCGTCACGCATACAGCAGAAGTTGCTGTAAAAAGAGCATTTAAAAAACTAAGAGAACCTTCCCTAGCTGCTAACGGCAGCATCAGTAAAAAAGTTCCTATAAGTATAATAACAGCAAATCCACCAGCAAGAACCTGTGCCGGAACCAATTTCCCCGGTTTTTTTCTGACTGGATCAATAGGTCATTCCTCCCGAAAGATGCAAAATCACTACATGTTTGCAGACTTCAGCAGTTAGAAAAAGACCTATGAGAGCATAGGTCTCTTTAGTGACTGGATAAATTAGCAACTAAGTCACTCGTCTTTCACTAACTCACTAACTTAAACTATTTTTTGCTACATCAGCTAACTGTTTGAATGCTTTGGCGTCATTTACTGCTAAATCAGCCAGTATTTTTCTATTTACTTCCACATTACTTCTTTTAAGCCCATTCATAAAGCGGCTGTAAGACATACCATTTATCCTAGCAGCAGCATTAATTCTGATAATCCAGAGTTTGCGAAAATTACGTTTGCGTGTTTTCCTATCTCTATAGGCAT
>CAZIRG010000061.1:0-9058 GCA_964541505.1 uncultured Syntrophomonadaceae bacterium
AACCCAAAACTCAAAACTCAAAACCACCCAACCCCCGTCTAACCTCCAACCTCCCACTTTCAACTTCCCACCTTCGAACTTCTTTGACAAACTGCTTGATTTTGTTTATATCCTTGCCTTTGCTACCTTCTACCCCACTGCTGACATCTACTCCGTAGGGTCTGGTGATTTCCAAGGCCTGCTTGATATTTTCTGCCTTTAGACCACCGGCTAATATAAACGGCACCGTATTAAAAGGGATTTTTTTTAACAAATACCAGTTAAAAGGTTGTCCGCTTCCCCCATAAACCAAAGGAGAATAGGTGTCGAAGAGAAAAGCAGCAGGATTATATTTTTCCAATCCGCGAAAAGAATCTATCGTCTTAATACGCAATGTTTTTATTACTTTAAAACTAGTACTTTTCTGAAAAAAATCTATATAAGAAGGTGATTCTTCGCCATGGAACTGGAGAACATGTAATCCTGTTTCCCTTGCAATATCCAAAACTTTTTCCCTTTCTTCATTCACAAAAACACCCACGGTAGAAAGGAAAGGGGGCAAACTTTCAATAATTTCCCTAACTTTTTCCGCTGTAACCTGCCGAGAGCTAGGAGCAAAAACAAAACCTAAGGCATCAGCCCCCGCAGCCAGGGCAGCAGCACCTTCTCCCTTAGTTCTAATTCCACAAATTTTGATTTTAGTCATTTGCCACCACCTTTTCTTTTTATGTTTACAAACTCTGCTAATTTTGCTGTCGGGTCAGAAGACTTTACCAAGGTCTCCCCGATAAGAGCCCCATGCAAAGGATACAAAGCCAACTCTTCTAAGTCTTGTCTGCTTTTTAGACCACTCTCAGTAACTATTGCAATCTGAGCAGGAATGAAAGGTGAAAGCCTTTTAGTAACTAGGGTGCTGGTGCGAAACGTTTTTAAATCTCTGTTGTTTATCCCAATTATTTCTGCCTCTAGGGTTAGAGCAATATCTAACTCTTTTTCATTATGCACTTCTACTAAACAATCTAAGTTAAGTGCTTTGCTTTCTCTAAGGCAAAGTGAAAGAGTTTTTTTGTCTAAAACGCAAACCAACAAAAGAAGAGCATCCCCTTTAAGAGCTGCCGTTTCATAAACCTGGTAAGGGTCAATAATAAAATCCTTACGTAAAACAGGCAGCTTGTCACCAACTTCTTCTTTAACTAAGTCAAGCCAAGCTGGTTTGCCAAGAAAAAACTTCTCTTCCGTAAGCACAGAAAGAGCACTAGCCCCACCTTTTAGATAACTTTTAGCCAAAGAAAGAGGAGCAAAGTCTTCTCTTAAAATCCCCTGGGAAGGTGAAGCTTTTTTAATTTCCGCAATAATAGCTATGTTTTCCTCTTTGGTTAAAGCTTCTTTTAAGGAACTGCCAGTAAATAACTCGCTGTCTCTATATTTATTAATTTTTTGCTCTAATTTTCTAAGGGAAAGGTCTTTTTTCGTCTGAGCAAGACTTTCCTTCTTAGCAGCTATTATTTGTTCTAAAACCAACCAAATTACCTCCTCCTCCCACCTCTCACCGCCAACTTTTCCAGTACTGCTAGGGCTTTTCCCTCTCCAAGAGATTTTCTAGCCAAGGCAAGACCTTCCTTCAAATCGTCTGCTAAACCGCCAACTACTAAAACAGCAGCTGCATTTAGAAGAGCTATCTCTCTGGTCGGCCCCTTCTCCCTGTTCTGCAAAATGTTTAATATAATAGCAGCATTTTCTTGGGGACTACCACCTTTTAAGGCTGCAAGTGGAACTACTTTTAAGCCATAATCTGCCGGATTTAAAATAAATGTCCTCAATTTGCCGTTTTTTACTTCCGTGACTTGAGTTTTTGAACTCAGGCTGATTTCGTCCAAGCCATCCAAACCATGCACTACCCAGGCATGTTTTGTGCCCAGCTCCAAGAGAACTTCAGCTAATGTTTCGGTTAAATCCGGACTATAAACTCCGAGCAGCTGCCTTTTAGCACCGGCTGGATTGGTAAGCGGCCCCAAGAGATTAAAGACAGTTCGTATGCCTATTTCCTGCCGTGGTTTTAAAGCATATTGCATAGACTGGTGCAGAATAGGAGCAAAAAGAAAGCCCAAGCTGGCGTTGTCTATACACCCGGCCATTTCCTGTGGAGAAAGATTTATGTTTACTCCCAAGGCTTCCAAAACATCAGCACTACCGCACTGGCTAGAAACAGAACGGTTGCCGTGTTTTGCTACCGGCAAACCGCACCCAGCAGCAATAAAAGCTGCCGTAGTAGAAATATTAAAAGTTTGGCCATCATCTCCCCCGGTACCACAGGTATCAACAATATCTGTTGCCTGGCAGCAAACCGGGGTTACTTTCTGCCGCATAACTTTTGCCAAGCCTGTTATTTCTGCAGCTTTTTCTCCTTTCATTTTCAAAGCAGTAACTAGACAGGCCAACTGGGCAGCAGTAGCTTGTCCAGTCATAATTATTTGCATAGCTTCTTGGGCTTCTTCTTCTGTTAAATCTATCCTCTCAACAACTTTCCGAAGATAAGGTTGCAATAGAACTTTAATAACTTTTCACCTCGCCTCTCAATCTTCTCTTCTTGCCTTCACTCCCCGTCCGCCCTCCAACCTCCTCAAACGCTTCTTGGAAAAAATTATCGATTATTTTTTTGCCGTTCTCCGTCAGCACAGATTCGGGATGAAACTGCACCCCCACAATAAAATGCCTTTCGTGGCGAACACCCATAATTAAGCCATCTTCTGAACGAGCAATTATTTTCAGTTCTGCCGGCAAATTTTCCTCGGCTAAAATAAGAGAATGGTATCGCACAGCTGGAAAAGGTGAAACAATATTTTTAAAGATACCTTGCCCGTTATGATAAACAGAAGATAGTTTGCCATGCATCAAAACAGGTGCCCTAATAACTTTACCACCAAAAGCCTCACCTATAGCCTGGTGTCCGAGACAAACCCCCAAAATAGGTATCTTTCCGGCAAATCTAACAATTATTTCTAGCGTCTGTCCTGCTTCCAGCGGCGTTCCCGGTCCAGGAGATATGATTATAGCGGCAGGAGGATCTTTTTCCAGAGTAGCAAAACAAATCTTATCGTTTCGGACTACGAGAGGGTCCCCTCCCAGTTCACCTAAATACTGAACTAAATTATAGGTAAAAGAATCATAATTATCCACTACTAACAACACCGTTTTCCTCTCCTTCCTTTAAAATAGCCAGCACAGCAAGCAGTGCCCCTGCTTTTTCTTTTGTTTCTACATACTCCCTTAAAGGTTCTGAATCAGCTACAATCCCTGCCCCTGATTGAATATACACTGAGTTTTTTTTAAAAATCATAGTCCGAATAGTTATGCAGGTATCCATATTACCGGAAAAAGAAAAATATCCTACCGCTCCGGCATAAGGTCCCCGCCGTACTGGTTCTAACTCATTAATAATCTGCATAGCCTTAATTTTAGGAGCTCCGGTAACAGTGCCGGCTGGAAAAGCAGCTTTAAAAACATCCATGGAATCAAGTCCTTCTTTTAAAATTCCTTCTATTTCGGAAACCATGTGCATAACATGTGAAAATTTATCTACCTTAAAAATTTCTTTAACTTTAACACTACCAAAACGACAAATCCGCCCTAAATCATTTCTACCCAAATCTACTAACATTAGGTGTTCTGCTCTTTCTTTGGGATTATTGATTAGCTCTTCTTCCAAAACTCTCTCTTCTATAAGCGAGCTGCCGCGTGGTCTGGTGCCGGCTATCGGTCTGGTGGTTACAACTCCTTTTTCCAAGCGCACCAGCATTTCCGGTGATGAGCCTGCCATTTGTACTTCTGGTAAATTTAAGTAAAACATATAGGGAGAAGGATTAACAGTTCTCAGAATACGGTAAGCCATAAAAGGATCACCACTGTAATACCCCGTTAAACGGCGTGAAAGAACTCCCTGGAATATATCTCCTCGCCTGATATGCTCTTTTACTTTTAAAACTGCGGCACAAAACTCTGCTTTGGAAAAAGAAGAGGTCGTTTCTGTCTTTTTTCTATTTTCGCCAAATTCTTGCTGGGCTGTCCACCCGGTAACAGCAGGGAAAAGCTTAGCTTCTGCTATTTGCCTAGCTATCGCCTCCAAACCGATCTGACCAGCATCAAAAGCTGCAACAGAGTTCTTATGTTCATTTAACAAAACATTATTAACAATAGTCAACGTATGACGCCGGTGGTCATAAACCAAAACAATACGGGGAAAAACAAAGCAGCAATCAGGAATATCTAATAAATTCTCTTTGAAAGAACCTATATTTTCAATGAACTGTGCCATTTCATAACTCATAAAGCCTGTTGCACCGCCGCAAAAAGGAGGATAGCTGGCAAAAGAAGGTGTTTTATAAGAATTTAATAATTTTTTAAGTTCCACGAGAGGATCGCTCTGAGTTTTAGCAACACTTTTTCCCTTCCGAATTATACAACTAGTGTTCCAGCTGCTAAAATTACAAAAAGAGTCTAGCCCGAGAAAAGAATAACGAGCATTCTTTTCTCCTCCCCGGGCACTTTCCAAGAGATACAAAGGGTTGCTGTCCTTCAACTTTAAAAACAGCGAAATAGGAGTTTCCGTATCGGCAATTATCTCTTTTGCCAAAGGAATTAAATCATACTGTGTTGCCAGTTCAAGAAATTTTTCTTTAGTCATCTTCATTTCCCCACACCTCCATCCCAAATTAGCTTCCCCACCTAAAACCTAAAACTCAAAACTTCGTCCCACTTCCCATACTCTCCAACATTTTCTCAACTAAAAAACCCCTTTGTCCTTCATAAAAGGACGAAGAGGTTAACTTCGCGGTGCCACCTTAATTATCGGAAAATAAATATATCATATTTCAAATTCCGATCTCTCTGACAGGTACGGGAAAAATCTTCCGATACCCCGTTCCTTTTAACGGTAGAACTCTCCGTCAGAGCCTACTCGAAAGCGATAGTCGGTAGTCGGTCGCCAGATTGCTGCTATGCATTCTGACAAACTTATTTTCATACTTTTACTAACTCTCTTTCGGTCTGAGGCTTGAAGGCCCATTCGCCAGCTGTGCTTCTACCAGGTTACACCACCCCCCGGCTCTCTGTAAAAAGCACCCTTCCAGCTACTCTTCCCTCGCATTGCCTTTACGAAATATTAATTTTCTTTAGATTAACACCAAGATCAAATTCTGTCAAGAAGTTTTTTTAAAAATCAACAAAAATTTTTGCAAAATTAACCACAAACAAGTAAATTTTCTGTTCCTATCCTGCTTACTATATGTTATAATTAATGCAAATAAAAGCCTAATAGGGAGATGGGAGATTGTGGGGGCAGAAAAAGCACAAATAAAGATAGTCAAAGGCTTAGCTGAAAAAAATTTACAAAAACAAGCAGCTAAAATATATTATGAGGCTTTTAAATTAAAAATAGATAAACTTCTCCTGGAACCTAAATCAGAAGAACAGGCCTTAAGAATTATAGCGAAAAGTACAAATTTTGATAATGGCTTATTTGCTCTATGCGAAGGAGAAGTAGTCGGTATCCTAGGAATGCGTTATCAGAGTAAAAAATACCTACATTATAACTGGTCTGACCTGCAACAAGAATTTGGCTTTTTAGGAGCATTGCGCCGACTACTAACAACTAGAATCGAAGATATACGCATAAAAATAAAACTAAAACCTTCTGAGTTATACATTGAAGCTGTTGCGGTAGCAGCAAAGATGAGAGGCTGCGGTGTAGGAAAGCTTTTATTTGAAAGATTTTTTACGCTTGCAAAAGAAAATAATTTTAAATATGCCAGTTTGGAAGTTATTGACACTAATAACAGGGCTCACTCTTTATACAAACAATTAGGCTTTAATGATACCCACGAAAGCAATTATGGTCTATTCACCGCCTGCGCCGGCTTTAAATCGATCTTTAGTATGAAAAAAGAACTAAGAAAAACCACTTATGAAATGGATTGATTTGATTGTCAGATTTTCAAGAAATATATTTAGACAATAGTGCCACTACCCGGCCCTGTTCGGAATGCATCGCAGCAATGAACAGGGCTTTAACTGAAACTTACGCTAATCCCTCTTCACTGCACAACCTGGGACTTAAAGCTGAAAAAGAAAAAATAACAGCCAGAAAAATAATAGCTAATATTTTAAAAGTAAAAGAAAAAGAAATTTATTTCACTTCCGGAGGAACCGAAGCCATCAACCTGGCTATAAAAGGGAGCGCCCGCCGCCACCAAAAAAAAGGTAATCATATTATTACCAGCAAGGTCGAGCACCCGGCAGCTCTTTATTCCTGCCAAGCCCTAGAAAAAGAGGGTTTTTGTATAGATTACTTAGCAGTAGATACACAAGGGAATATCTCTCTCGAAGAGCTAGAGGCAAAAATAAAAAAAGAAACTATCTTGGTCAGCCTTATGCACGTAAATAACGAAACAGGAACTATTTTCCCCCTTAAAGAAATAGGTGCCATAATTAAGAAAAAAAATCCCTCCACCTTTTTCCATGTTGACGCTATACAGTCTTTTGGTAAATTAACCTGTCAGCCCTCACTCTGGCAAGCAGACCTACTAAGTATCAGTGGTCATAAGATACATGGTCCAAAAGGGATAGGGGCACTCTATATTAGAGGGGGAGTAACTCTTGCTCCTCTTTTTCACGGTGGCGGACAGGAAAAAGAAATACGACCAGGCACAGAAAATATTGTCGGTATTGCCGGCTTAGGTGCAGCTGCTGCCAAATGCGCCAAAAACAGCAAAAAATTTTATACTCAACTTAAAACTCTCAGAAAAAGATTTATAAGCGGCGTTTTAAAAAATATCCCTGCAGTAAAACTAAATAGCCCTCCACAAGGGGCACCACACATAGTTAACTTTTCCTTCCGAGGTGTCCGGGGAGAAGTTCTACTCCACCTGTTGGAAAAAGAGGGCATCTTCGTTTCCCTCGGGGCAGCATGTCATTCTCGCCGGCGAGATTTAAGCCATGTTTTGCTAGCGATGAAAATTAGCGAAAGCGATATCCGCTCAGCACTGCGTTTTAGTTTCTCTCCCTACAATACCAGCGCAGAAATTGACTTTGCCGTGGAAAAACTTGCCGCCAACGTTAAAGAACTGAGGTTATATATAAATGTCTGAACTTATTCTTATCAGGTATGGTGAACTAGGACTAAAAGGTAAAAACCGTGCCTTTTTTGAAAACCAATTACAAAAAAATATCCGACTAGCCTTATCTACCCTTGGAAAACATAGGATTTACCGCACTTGGGGGCGTCTGTTCGTGGAAATAGATAGCGAAGACAGAGACAGTGCCCTTTCAAAGTTGCAAAACATTTTCGGCATCGCTTCCATAAGCCCTGTTCTTAAAACCAGCCTAGATATGGCTGAAATAAAGACAACGGCTCTTAGCCTGATGCAAAGTCTGTACCACCCTGGGGAAACCTTCAAAGTAGAATCGCGCCGTGCCAACAAGTCTTTTCCCCTTAAGTCGCCGGAAATCAGCCGGGAAGTGTCCGCCTATATCTTACAACACTTGCCAGACCTACCAGTAGACGTCCACAACCCACAGCGCACCCTGCAGGTAGAAATCAGAGACGAGAAAGCCTATATCTTTACAGAAGCTTACCCAGGGGCAGGGGGTCTCCCTGTAGGCGTAACCGGCAAAGCTCTGCTGCTTCTCTCCGGCGGTATAGATAGCCCGGTAGCTGGTTACCTAGCCCTAAAGCGAGGGGTAAAGTTGGAAGCACTACATTTTTATAGTTTTCCTTTTACAGGCGAGCGCTCCAAAGAGAAGGTTCTAGACCTCTGCTCTGTGCTGGCTCGCTATGGCGGCAATATCAACCTGCATATAGCCCATTTTACAGAAATACAAAAAGCTATCCGTAAACATTGTCCAGCCGAATGGAGCGTGATTATTATGCGGCGGATGATGCTGCGCATTGCTGCTGCCGTGGCAGAAATAAGAAAAGCCGGCTCTCTCTTTACCGGCGAAAACTTAGGACAAGTAGCTAGTCAAACCATGGAAAGCATTGCAGTTATCGAAAAAGTTGCTAACCTACCTATTTTCCGACCCCTTATAGGCTTTGACAAAAAAGAGATTATCGCCTTAGCCGAAAAAATAGATACCTACTCTATCTCTATCCGTCCCTACGAAGACTGCTGTACCATCTTTGTGCCCAAGCGTCCCATTATCCGCCCTAGTCTAGAGCAAGCAGAAAAAATAGAAAAGAACTTTGATTTCAAACCATTACTAGAAAAATGCCTTCATAGCTTGGAAACTATTGTTATAAATTAAAAGGCAATTTGACAACAACTTTGGTTCCTTTTCCCTGCAAACTAGAAATAAATATTTCTCCACCATTATCCTTTATAATCTGATGGCAGATAGAAAGACCGAGTCCTGTGCCTTTCTTCTCTCCCTTGGTACTAAAAAAAGGCTGAAACACTTGATCAATCATTTCGGTAGGAATACCACAGCCACTGTCTTCAACCATAATACAAACCCTGTCTTCTTCAAGGAAGGTTCGGATAAAAATAGAATCGCCTTTTTGGCAAGCATCAAAAGCATTGTTGATTATATTTACCATTACCTGCTTAATCTTATTTTTATCTATATATACTTTAGGAACCACTGTCTCTACTTTTATCTCTAAAGCAACTTCCTCTTTCAGCGACCTATTTTTAAGCATAGGCTCCATTTCTAGCAAAACATCATTAACATTCTGAAAACTCTTTATGTTATCTTTGTAACGAGCAAAAAGTAAAAATTCATTGAGAACATTATTCAACACTTCAATCTCTCCCTTGATTATAGTAAAAAATCTCATATCTCGCTCAAAAACAAAAGTTCCCTCTCTGTATTTACTTTCAATCAACTGCACAAAACCCTTAATGGTAGTCAGAGGATTACGCATTTCATGGCAGGCTCCAGCAGCCATTTCACCCAAAGACGATAAAACTTCATTGCGCCTCAACCTTTCCTGTGAAAGAAGCATCTCATAAAAAGGACTTTTCTTAGTCAAAATAAAAATGCCCTTAAAAACCATGGCACTAAAAAATATTTTATACAAACAGCT
>CAZIRG010000062.1:0-8993 GCA_964541505.1 uncultured Syntrophomonadaceae bacterium
TTGGTGGGCTAAGTTATGCTAAAAAAGTTGGGTGTAAAACAGTTGCTATAACTTGTAATAAGGATTCAGAAGTAGGTAACGCAGCGGATGTAGCGATAGAGGTCGTTACGGGTCCGGAAGTATTGACTGGGTCAACAAGACTCAAGGCAGGAACAGCACAAAAGATGGTAGCCAATATGATATCAACGTGTTCAATGATTGGTATTGGAAAGGTCTATAAGAATATGATGGTTGATCTTCAACAAACTAACAAAAAATTACAAGTTAGAGCTGAGAATATTCTTATAGAGGTAACGGGGGTTTCTAGAAAAATTGCAAAAGCAAAATTGCAGGAAGCTGATGGGAGTGTTAAAGTAGCAATATTAATGTTAATCTCGGATTGTGATGCAGAAACTGGTAGAATAAGACTAAAGGAAGCTCAGGGACATATTAGAAAAGCTCTAAGCTAGGGTTTGGTGAACAGCCTAAATGGTCCACTTTCAAAAATGTTTTAACTTAGAATCTATGCAAGACATCAACGATATGATTTGTTTAGACCGAGGAAAAGCCGCCACAGAATTTGGGGCAAAAGTGGCCATCAGCCTTGTCAACGGGGATGCCTTCACAGAAAGGCTAGATTGGAATAACTTCAACGAAGGCGTCACCTTGAAAAACTCTGTTAAAACCTACAAACAACGTCATGCTCATTATCCCGAAGCGGTTATTGCCGACACCATCTACCGCAATCGTGACAATATCGCCTACTGCAAAGCGAATAACATTTGACTAAGTGGGCCAAAACTTGGCAGACCCCCTCTAGTTAAAGCCACTACACGGTCGAAGTTAGAAAGACAGGATGCCAATATCAGAAATGCCATTGAAGGAAAACTAGGTGAAGGCAAATGCCGCTACGGTTTAGGTCTTATCTTGGCTCGACTACAGGAAACCAGCGAAACCGTTATTGCCCTGCAGTTTCTAGTGATTAACTTGGAGCGCAGGCTCCGGATTCTTTTTTACCTATTTTCCAACGAGTTTTTTTCACAAAAAATGTAGGGAGCTGTATTGGATGTTGCATAAATTGGCATTCTTCTACCAAGCCCTAAGCTAGTACTGACGCCAAAAATTGATTCAGGTTCAGTTATAGACAAAGAATAAGGAGATTACAAGAGTAATAAGATTCAAACAGCAATGCTTGGCAAGGAAGCTTCCGGAAGTGAAACTAATGTGAATCTTATTATGGTTCACGCTCAAGACCATTTAATGACGGCAATGTTAGCCAGAGAGCTGATAGGGGAACTAGTGAATATTTATAAAAGACTGGATGATCGCAAATGACTAGGAGAGGAGATTTGGTTGCCCTATAAGCTTATAGCTGGGGAGATCAGGTACAGGAGGAGGTAGAAATAAAAAGACTTATTATTAACGCCGATGATTTTGGATTAACAGAAGGATGTAGTAAAGGGATAATTTCAGCAATGAAAAAGGGAATCGTGACAAGCACAACAGTGATGATGAATATGCCTGAAGCAGAAGAAGGGATACGCAAAGCTTTTGAAAAAGGTATTGATAAGATGGGTGTACATTTAACCCTTACTTGTGGAAAGCCGTTAATGCGAAAGGGCGAGGTCTTGTCTTTGGTAGATAAAAATGGAAATTTTTATAGAGCAACAACAATGTTTTCTGTACCTATAGAATTTGGAGAAGTTGAAAAGGAGCTAAGGGGTCAGGTGGAAAATTTTTTAAATACAGGGATGAAGCTAACTCATTTTGACAGCCATCATCATGTCCAAACCTATGGAAAAATAAAAGAAATTGTTGGTAGGTTGGCAAAAGAATATGATGTGCCCGTAAGGCAAACAGATAAAAGCGAAAAAGAATATTTCAAGAGTATTGGTGTAAAAACGACTGATTATTTTTCAGTGGAGTTTTACGGAGGCGGTGCTAGCTTGGAAACCCTTAAGAGTATAATAGATAAATTTCCTGCTGGCACACTGGAAATAATGGCTCATCCCGGGTTTGTTGACGAAGAGATCGAAAACATAAGTTCCTACAATAAGGAAAGATTAAAGGAGCTAAAAATATTAACCAGTGATAAAATAAAAGCATGGATTGCTGAAAAAAACATTAAACTCATAGGCTATGAAGAGCTGTGAAGTTTTTAATACTAGGAGGCGGCAAGAGGTGAGACTCTATATTTCAAAAGACTATCAACAGTTGAGTGCCAAGGCGGCCAGTATAGTGGCCAGCCAAGTTACTTTAAAGCCGGATTCAGTTCTGGGGCTGCCTACAGGTTCAACTCCTTTGGGGATGTACGAGAATTTGGTACGAATGCATAAAGAGGGTGTTGTGGATTTTAGTGAGGTTATTACTTTTAATTTGGATGAGTATCTTGGCCTAGGTCCAGATTGCTTCCAAAGCTATCGTCATTATATGTTTCATAATTTTTTTGATTATATAAATATCCCCCATGGAAACATTAATATTCTTTCTGCTACCGAGAAAAACGCTGAAGAAGTTTGCTGGGAATATGATCAGAAGATTGTTAGAACAGGAGGAATTGATTTTCAGATCTTAGGCATAGGAACTAACGGGCATATCGGATTCAATGAACCTGGTTATAGTTTGAAGATATCTACGCATATTGTTTGCTTGGCAGAGGAAACAATTGAAGCTAACAGCCGTTTTTTTTCTTCCCGGGAAGAAGTGCCTCGTAGGGCTGTTTCCATGGGCATAGGCACCATAATGCAGTTAAAAAAGATTTTACTTTTGGCCAGCGGAAAAGATAAAGCTCAGATAATAGAAAAGACTGTAAGCGGGGAGATAACCACGAGTGTTCCTGCCTCACTGCTGCAGCTACACCCAGATGTACACATTGTTATTGATGAAGATGCAGCGAGACTGATTAATTCGTAGGATAAAACCATTTTTTATTTATTTTAACTATTTAGGTCTGCCGCTTAAGAAAAGGTTTTTTTGCTGATACGGAGGTGCGAAAGTTTGCGGCAACTTGTGGGGTAGCCAATGCTATGGATGAAGAGTTTGGCAAAGTAGAACGAGAAAATGTAAAGAAGACTATGGCGGAAGTCAGCTGGTAACAGATAATAGGCGATGAGTAGAGGCGATTTACCCTAACATAAACTGAAATCGAGGGGCAGTGAAGTGAAAGTGAAAAAAACAGCACTGAGCTTAAAGAACGAAACAGGCTTGCATGCCAGACCAGCGAGTTTACTGGTTAAAGAAGCTTTAAAATTTGAATCAAAAATAAAAATAATTAAAGATAATCAAGAATATAATGCCAAAAGTATAATATCTGTTTTAAGCATGGGGGCAGGAAAAGGAGCGCATCTGACTATCGTTAGTAACGGTCGGGATGAAGTTGAAGCACTGGCGGCCCTAGAAAAATTGATTAACAGTAGTTTTGAGAAACAGAGGGATAGAGATGATTAAAGGGATAGCTGCTTCCCCCGGCATAGTAATCGGAAAAGTATTAACAAAAAAAGAACAGAAGATAGTACTGAAGACAACGAGTATTGTTAACTGTTCGAATGAGATTAAGTTATTTGAAAAGGCTTTAGAGAAGGCTAAAGCGCAAGTCAAGGAGTTATACAATCTTGCCCTTAACAAGATGGGGAAAGAAGAGGCACAGATATTTGAGGCACACCTAATGCTCCTTGATGATCCTGAGCTTTTCAAAAAGGTTAAAGAAGAGATTACCAGCGAAAAGCTTAGTGCGGCGGCAGCACTTGAAAAAGTTGCGACGATTATTATCCATGCCTTTGAAAATATGGATAATGAGTATATGCGAGAGAGAGCAGCGGACATAAGAGATATTACAGGTAGGCTCGCCAAGATTCTTGCAGGTATTGCAACAAAGGAGTTTGCTGTGCTTGCAGATGAGGTGATTATAGTAGCGAAAGAACTAACCCCTTCAGATACAGCACAAATGGATTATGATTTCAAGTATCGAAGAGCTTAGAGAGGCAAAAGAGATTTTGGCTGAAAGTAGACAAACACTAAAAAACGAAGGCGTAGAAATTAATGCAAATATAGAAATAGGTATAATGATTGAAGTGCCAGCAGCAGCTATTATCTCTGACTTATTTGCCAAGGAAGTAGATTTTTTCAGCATAGGGACGAACGATTTAATACAATACACTACGGCAGTTGACAGGTTGAACGAAAAAGTATCTTATTTGTACAGTCCCTTCCACCCGGCTTTGCTGCGTTTGGTAAAGCAGGTAATTGAAAATGGGCACAAAGAAGGTATCTGGGTAGGAATGTGTGGCGAAGCAGCAGGAGACGAAAAACTTATCCCGGTGCTATTGGGTATGGGTCTGGATGAGTTTAGCATGAGCGCAGGGGCAGTTCTTAAAGCACGCTTGATAATTAGCAATACTTCCAAGGCAGAGATGGCGGCTTTAGTAGATGAAATTTTAAATCTGCCTACTGCTCTAGATGTGGAAAGGTTTATAGATGAAAACATAGCTGTCTCCTGCTGTGTTTAGCCTATTATAACTATGCAAAATAAAGGCACTAATATTTATTTTCCAAAAGGTTAAAGTAAAGATATGAGAGAAGGAGGTGATTCTTTTGGAACAATTCGGAGAAGTTATTACTGTAGAGAATGACACGGCGCTTATCAAAGTACGTAAGCATGCTGCCTGTCACCAGTGTGGTCGTTGTAGTATAAGCATAACGGGAGGTGAACCTCTGGATCCGGTAGTAGAAGTAGAAAATATTATTGGTGCTAGGGTAGGGCAGATAGTTAAAATTACCGTGGAAAGTAAGAAGTTGCTGTTTGCCTCCTTTGTAGTTTACCTAGTACCGGTGCTATTTCTTATTTTAGGAATTGCCTTAGGACCTTGGTTGGTAGATATTACTGGGCTAGCGCCGGGAGTAAAAAGTGGAGATATGGTTGGTTTAGCTGCTGGTCTTGTTTTCATGGTGGTTGTTTTCTTTTTTATCAGGCAATGGGACAAAAAATTGTCATCTTCTGATGATTTTAAGCCTGTAGCAGTGGCAGTGATAGATGTTCAAGACTTAGGGCTTGTTCCTAAATAACCTGTACAATCTTACTTGTCTTTTCGTCCATACCCTGCGTTGTGGAAACAGTTACATAACGCTGCTATGCGCCTATTTCCACGCCTTGGTTATGAACGAAAATCCTTCGCAATATTGCACAGTTTATTTCATCACAAGCCCTTAGATGCTTGACCAGAAAGGCAAGCAAGAAGAACGAAATCGCTATCGCAATGGTTTAAAAATATTTCAATCTAGATCATATAATGTTATAATATAAATGTTGGAAATCAGCATCATCTAATGTCGAAGTTTGTCAAAATAAGTCCAAAAAGATTGAATCCCCATAGCATTTGCCTGTCATTACCGCTGCGACTTCCTTCTTCTGGGCAATCAAAAACTTTGCGGGTTGGTTATAAAACAAATAATTCCAATAGCTCAAATAGCGATGGGTAAACGTTATTTGAGTTGTTTTATGCGCAAAACTTCTGATTGATTTCTTATCACCGTCCCCGGTGCCACGTGCGATTCCCATAGGCTTGCAATTTTCATCCATCTCAAGTATTATATTAGAAATGGAGACTACAAAATAAAGGTGGTGAGAAAAATGGGTAAAATAGCTGTTCGGTACATCTCCAACGAAAAAGGCGATCTTACAGATGTAATCGTCCCCGTTGAACTTTGGCGTGAGATTGAATCCGAAAGAGAAACAGCATATCTTTTGAAAAGCGGGGCTATGAAACAACGTCTCTTGAAGGCCAAAAAACGCCAAGGAGGGATCCCTTTCGATGAGGCTTGCAAAAAACTTGGAATTTGACCCTGCTGGATTTGAAGATTTTGCTTGGTGGGTTGAAAACGATCGCAAGAAAGCCTTAAAGATTATCAAGTTGATCAAAGATATTCAGCAAAATCCATTTGAAGGAATAGGACAGCCTAAAAAGCTGAAGCATGAACTATCTGGTTGTTGGTCTAGACGCATTGACCAAGAACATCGACTTGTCTATGAAGTTTTAGAGTCAAAAATTAGAATTTTGGCTTGCAGATATCATTACTAAAAAACGATAGAGTTAATCATGGCAAAAAAGAGATAAAGTTTCTTTTAAACTTTGATGCCAAACTTGAAGCTCGGCTTGGGAAGTTTACGGTTCGACCTAACTGCAAAAACTCCACGTGCGCTGAAAGTTCTCGAAAGGCTTCTCCCTGAAGAAAGGCGTCCGCTTTGCATCAATTTGTTTGGGAGTGGCTTGGAGGAAAAGCGGTCATTGGAGGCAAGATGCAGGCAATACGCACTTTAAACCAAACCCGCAGAAAAAACAAAGGTGAAAAGATTGAATCCCCATAGCATTTGCCTGTCATTACCGCTGCGACTTCTTTCTTCTGGGCAATTAAAAATTTTGCGGGTTGGTTATAAAACAAATAATTCCAATAGTTCAAATAGCGATGGATAAGCGTTATTTGAGTTGTTTTATGCGCAAAACTTCTGATTGATTTCCCATCACCGTCTTCGCTTGACTAATGCTTGACAAGGGAAAATATTTTTTTTATAATGCAGAAACAGGCAGGATTTTTTTAAATAGTGTCGAAAAGGTTTAAAGGGAGTATAAAGGGAGTACCTTGCTAAGGATGATGGTGCTTTAGCAAGGTGTTTCGTTTGAGGAAGCTTGAGGGGTTTGGGGTGATGTTTAGAAGATAAGAATGAGAATAAATTGACAATGCAGAGATTGGAAGTAAGCACTTTTTGTTCTACCTAGAGGGAAAAGGGACAAGTTTTGTGACAGAAACGGTTTATGGACCACTTTAGTAGAGAGGTATGAAAGATGAATACAGAACTGCAGGACTTTATAGAAAAGTATGACTTGTTTGGCTGTATACAGTGTGGACGATGTACAGGTGGTTGCCCAGTTACAGTGCGTACCAAGTTAAATGTACGTCGGTTTGTTTATGACGCTATTGATGAAAGCATGTTGGATGCTCTGTCTGAATTGCCGGAGATATGGGATTGTACTGCCTGCAACACCTGTGCAGTCAGGTGTCCTAAGGGACTTAAACCTGTTGAGGTTTTGATCGGTTTGAGGAATATTTTGGTAGAAGAAGGCAGTGTTCAGCCTACAGTCAGGGATGCTTTGGAGAGTGTTTTCCGGGAAGGCAATCCCTGGAGCAAACCGCGGGCAACACGTTCTGACTGGATGGAAGGACTAGAGGTCAAGATTGCTGAGCCTGGTGAGAAAGTGGAAAATCTTATTTTTGTTTGTTGCACCATTGCTTATGACCCAAAGGTGCAGGTAATAGCTAAAAACCTAGTAAAGGTTTTGAACAAGGCAGGTGTTGACTATGGTTTTATAGATGACAGTGAAACCTGCTGTGCCAGCGAAGTGTATGCTTTGGGAGAGGCGGGAGAAGAAGGTCTTTTTGATATGATGGTGGAGGATAATACGGAATTGCTTAACAGTTACGAGGTCAAAAGAATTGTAGCGATATCGCCGCATTGTTATTCGACCTTTAAAAAACAGTACCCTGATTTAAAAGCAGAGGTTATCCATTATACTCACTTAGTAAAAGAAATATTGCAAGATAAAAAGTTGGAATTAACTAAAGAATTTTCCGAAAAGATTATATTTCATGATCCCTGTTTCTTAGGCAAGCAAAACGATGTTTATGACGAACCCCGCTATATACTTAACGAAATTCCTGGGGCAGAGTTGTTGGAGTTTGATCGTAAAAAAGAACGCAGCCTTTGTTGTGAAGGCGGTGGAGGCAAGATGTGGGTGGAAACGGATTCTAAAGAAGAACGTTTGGCAGAGACAAGAGTCAAAGATGCCCGGGAGCGAGGGGCTACTGTGTTGGCAGTGGCTTGTCCCTTTTGTGTGCTGACCATGGATGATGCCTTGAAGGCTAAGGGATTAGAAGAAGAAATGAGAGTAACCGAGATTATGGAAATATTGGGAGAAGTATGTAAATGATAAACTAAGAGAAACTGCGGGAATAGGAGTTTACAGTTTACGGTTTACAGTTTACAGTGGTTGTTATCAGTTTACAGTTTACAGTGGTTACGAGGTTATGGGGTTATGGGTTTCCAATTTGCTATACAATAATTAACTGGTAACTGGTAACTGGTAAGCAGTATACTACTAATTTATGGAGGTGGAGTTTATAGTGAAGACTTTTGTGTGCATTAAGAGAGTCCCGGACACTTCAGAAGCAGAAGTCAAGGTGGATGCTAGTGGTAAGGATGTTGACAGCAGTAGGTTTTCGTTTGATATCAATGATGCTGACAACTATGCGGTGGAAGAAGCTATCCTGATTAAAGAGGCCCAAGGAGAAGGAACTGTCCAGATTGTTTGCATTGGCCCAAAAGATGCGGATATTATGATTCGCATGGCGATGGCTAAAGGTGGCGACAGTGCTGTGCGTATTGATGACCCACGTATCAACATCAATGATCCTTTACAGATAGCCAAAGTTCTGGCGGCGGTGATTAAAGAGGAGTCGCCTGATTTGGTGTTAACAGGGTGCATGGCTGGTGACGATGGCAGCATGGCTGTAGGAGTAGCCTTAGCCGAAGAATTGGGCATTTCTCATGCTGCTATGGTAAAAAAGGTAGAAATGGGAGAGGGCAAACTGAAAGCACACCGTGAATTGGAAGGTGGCATATCCGAAGTAGTGGAGCTTGATTTACCAGCGGTGCTTACTATTCAGACCGGGATTAATGAGCCTCGTTACGCTCCTATCCGAGGAATAAGAAAAGCCCAGAAAAAAGAGCTTAAAGTTTTAAAGGTAGATGACCTAGGACTATCTGAAAGTGATGTCAACGAAGCTGCTTCTTTGCTTGAACTGCAAAGGTTTTATGTGCCGGAAGTAGTTTCCTCAGCAGAAGTCATCGAAGGCGCACCTGAGGAAAAAGCTGAAATTTTAGCTGATAAGCTGGTAAAAGGAGGTCTGTTGTAAAATGGGTGATTTATTTGTTTTAGCTGAACATCGTCAAGGAGAATTGCGGG
>CAZIRG010000063.1:0-8725 GCA_964541505.1 uncultured Syntrophomonadaceae bacterium
ACTTACTCACTTACTCACTTACTCACTCTTCCATTATATCTATTAATTATCCTCTGTAGGTTACATTCTGTTAATATAAGGCTGTCTTTCCATTAATCTTTCTTAATATTTGACAACGGCAGAGTAAAACAAAATAGGCTTCCTCCTTCTGCTCTATTCTCTGCCCATATTTTACCCCCATGCTGCTTAATTATTTCCCGGGCAATTGCCAGCCCAAGCCCTGTGCCCCCATGTTCCCTCGAACGAGCTTTATCTACTCGGTAAAAGCGCTGGAATATTCTTTCCAAATCATGCGGCGGAATACCACACCCTGTATCAGTCACCAGTACGCTTGCAAATCCGGCCTCTTTTCTTACTTCCAGGCGAACATATCCTCTCGGCAATGTATTCTTAACAGCGTTATCTAGTAAGTTAAGCATCACTTGTTTTATTTTTTCCTCATCAGCCATAATCTCAATATTCTCCTCGCGATTCACGCAACTTAAACTCACCCCTTGCGCCTCCACCAAGCGAACGACAGAGGCTGCCGTTTCTCTGGCCAACTTAATTAAGTCCAGAGGTTCTTTAAGCAGTACATTTCCTTTTCTCTCCAAGCGAGCTAGATTTAAAAGATCTTCTACTAGCTTAATCAAACGCTGGGTTTCTTTATCTATATCTTTTATAAATTCGTCTCTTATTTCTTTTTCGCTGGCGTGGTCTTTCAAAGAAGCTACCAAGAGGTTAATCGTAGTCAGAGGAGTACGCAACTCATGGGAAGCATTGGCCACAAACTCTCGCAATCTTTTGTTGGTTTCTGTAACTTTCAAAGCCATGATATTAAACTGCCCGGCTAACTGCCCAATTTCATCCCGATTGTGAGCAACTATTTTCTGCTCTAACTGACCGGCAGCCATTTCTCTGGTGGCCTCAGTTAATTCTTTAATGGGATTAGTAACAGTTTTAGACAGAAAGGTCGCCAAAAAACCTGCCAGCACAAGGGACAGCAAGGTGGCCATCACTAAAAAGGAGCCTACCATTCGCAAGATTTCGTAAACATCTTCCAACGAAGATGCTAAAAAAACAACACCTATTATTTCATCTGCTTCTAAAACAGGCAATGCCACTTGCATAATTCGCTGCTCAGTAACAGCACTATACTGAATGCTGCTACCTATATCTCCTCGCAGAGCGTTTTCAATCTCCGGACGGTTTAATTGACGACCCAACAAGCCGCCTGCTCGCACAGAATCACCTAACACCAGACCTCGCCGATCTACGATAATTACCCGAGCATTAATTTGGCGACTCACTTCTTTCGTCAGCGAACTCAAAGCAACCAAATCGGTCTCATTTTTGACAAAAACAGTGGCTATCTCCGCTACTAACTTTCCAGCATTACTCATAGTTTCTCGCTGGTAATCCAGATAATAGTCTTCTAGGATGTTCAAAAGAAAAATGCTGATAATGAGCATCGTAACGCAAATAACTATAATATAGGTTAAAATAAGCCTGCCCCGAATACTTTTAAACACCCCTCCACTCCTCTCAATCAGAAGTGGGAACTAATTATCCCCTAAACTTATAACCGCTTCCCCAGACAGTAATCACGTAATAAGGCTTGCTGGGGTCTTCTTCTATTTTTTCTCGTAAATGTCTTATGTGCACATCTACCGTTCTGATATCACCAAAGTAATCAAATCCCCAAACCTGCTTCAAGAGTTGTGTTCGTGAAAAAACCTGCCCAGGAGTATTAAGCAAAAGGCTTAAAAGAGCAAACTCTTTGACTGTCAAATCTACTTCCTTGCCTTTAATCCAGACTTTATGCCTAAAAAGATCAACTTTAAGACCATCTAACTCCAACAAATGAGGCTTTCTATCAGAGCTAGGGGTAGTTCGCCTTAAAATAGCTTTAATTCTGGCGAGCAATTCTCTAGGGTTAAACGGCTTGGTGAGATAGTCATCAGCTCCTAACTCTAGACCAAGTATTTTATCGATATCTTCTGTTTTTGCTGTAAGCATAATAATGGGAACACTTTGCGTTTTTCTTATTCTCTTACAAACGTCAAAACCGCTCACTTTCGGCAACATCAAATCCAGAATTATCAACTCTGGCTGCTCTTTCTCCTGCAAAGAGAGAGCAGTTTCGCCATCATATGCACAGCAAACTTCATAGCCCTCTTTTTCTAGATTAAATTTTAATACTTTTACCAGAGTTTTCTCGTCATCTACTAAGAGTATTTTTTCAGCCATCCGTTTCCCCTCCTTTTAAAACAAGAGTATCATATAATGCTCTGACTGCCTTGATATCTTCCCACACCGGGCGTTTCCTGGAGGGATCCCTCAAAAGTGCCGCTGGGTGAAAAGTAGGCATAACTTTTATCCCCTTATATTCTAACCAGTTGCCTCTGACTTTAGTTATACGTGCAGCAGGACCAATAAAGGCTTTTAGGGCTGTAGACCCTAAAAGGACGATAATTAGTGGTTTTATTGTTATAATCTGCTGTTGCAACTTGGGAAAACAAACCGCTACTTCTTCTTCACGAGGAATTTTGTTCCCGGGAGGGCGACACTTAACCACGTTAGCAATAAAAACTTCTTCCCGGGAAAAACCCACCGCAGCTAATATTTTATCCAGAAGCTGTCCGGCCGCACCTACAAATGGACGACCTTGACGATCTTCTTCCTTGCCAGGCCCCTCTCCAATCAGCAAAAGAGCAGCCGCTGGGTTACCTTCGCCAAAAACAGTCCTGGTTCTTTTCGCCGACAGAGGACAATCCGTGCAGTCTTGCCACTGCTCTCGCAGCTTCTGTAATGCAACAGCCTTGCTCTCGGTACTATTCTTCTCCATCTATACAACGCCTCCCCAATGACTTGCTAACCCCTCTCATAAACTTGCCACCGTTAACTGGTAACTGATTATATTGCCAAGGCCACTAATCTGTATTGTAAGTAAATATTCAAAAATCCGAAATTGATAGCCATTCCTCAATCAAACACCAATCTATCCAAGAATAAGCCCTTATGAGCATCAACAATCACCATGCCGGCTACGTCTGTTTCCAGTACCCAAGCAGGCAAAAGACGACTTGTTTCTCCCACTGGTTCTTGCCGGTAATAGGCTAGGTAAAAATCAGTCAAGCCTATTTTTAGCTGACCATATTTTTCTTGCAGCAGATAATCAATACTTTTAATTAATGCTTCTTCAGCCGAGATAACTTCTAGGGAATATGCCTCCTCTCCCCCTCCTTCCGGTTGCCAGGGGGAGAGTACACGGCGAAAAAAAGACTGCACTCCTTGCTCCGTTAAAACAAGGTGCAAGCATCCTTCTCTGGACACAATAGGCTTACCTTGAAAAAAAGAACGGAAAAAAACTTTACGCCCTTCGGTCGCCGGGATTTTCTGTCCTGGTGGCAACCACAAATGCAGATTTTCTTCCCAGCCACCATATAAGGACACAACTTCTCCGGCCAGGCGCAAAGCCTGCTCATCGAGAGGCAGTACCTCCGCGGTTACAGCTGAGGTGTATTCTATGGTTCCATCAACATAAACTCGTAAACCTTTCCGTCCATCTGTATATATAGCCGCTCCATCTTTTTCTTCTATACGTCTCACCAAAGAAAGGTCAGCAAAAAACACTTTTTTAAGTCTTTCTATATCCAGCCGTACTGTTTTGCCCGTTAGAACAGACATTCTTATTGTTTCTAAAGGAAGATAGATATCCCCTGCCAAGAAGACCCTTTCGCTAGGAAGATCTACCATTTCTGCTCGGCGAAAAAAAGTGGCTGTCTCATTTTTAAAAAGTTGCTTGTGGAGTTTATAATCAACTAATGCTTCTTTCATTTTCTTTATCTGAAAAAAGAGACCTTCCTGTGAGCGAAACATAAGATAAGGTTTTTCCTCTTCGCTTACCAAAAATACCTCGCTAGCAGAAATACGGTTTTCTGCCAATCCAGTAGCTTCAGTTTTAAAAGAAACATGATACGGATAATACAGCAAAAGCCCTTGTCCCTCTAAAGCTGCTGACCACTCATCAGCAGTTATTTCCTTCGGATAAAATATTTTATCGCCAATATAGTCATTAAAAACTGTTATTACGCTATTGTACAGCTCTTGTCCGGGAAGCAAAATATGAGTATACTCTCCTCCTAAATGAACAGCTATTCTTGCCGGCAAAATTATTTCCGGTAGCAGGCGGGGGTTAGTAAAATGAATCTTTTCAGATAGTAAAGGCTTACTTATCTCGTGAACCGGAGTACCATACCAGAGAATAAAAGTAAGACCGAGGCTGCTCAAAACTAAAAACCCTAATGTTATGCTCTTAATTATCTCCTTCAAGCAAACATCCCCCTTATTTGGAGATAGGAAAGGTGCTCCGTGGTATTTAGCATGCTCCCAAATAACACCATTCGTCCCTCGTCTAATTTCTAAAGAGATAAGGTAAAGGACACTGTAGTGCCTTTTCCTGGAGCACTTTCCAGCCAGATTTTGCCACCATGAGCCTCTACCAACTGCCGAGCTATGGCTAAGCCCAGACCTGATCCTCCTGACTGGCGAGAACGAGTTTTATCTATCCTGTAAAATCGCTCAAAAACCCTTGATTTTTCCACTGCCGGCAATCCCACTCCTGTATCTCTCACGACCACAGTAACCTCTTCCTTCCCAGCAAAAGCCTCTAAAGTAATTTTTCCCTCTGGTGGAGTAAATTTATAGGCATTGTCAAGGATATTGCTAATCACTTGCTTCACCTTATCCCGATCAAAAGTCAACCGGGGCAAGAAAGGCTGAACCAACTTCAGAGATAGAGTTGGTGAAGGATATTTAAAACTAAATTCCCGGGCTACTTCCCTTAAAAGCTCTTCCAAGTTTTCTTCTCTCATATGCCAGGTAAGCTGGCGATAATCTAAGCGTGAAAGAACCAGCAAGTCACGCACTAACCGTACCATTCTTTCTGTTTCTCCCTCCACAACTTGCAAAAAGTTCTTTCTGATTTGTGGCTCGTCCATAGCTCCATTAAGCAAGGTTTCTACATAGGTTTTTACTGTAGTCAAAGGAGTCTTTAACTCATGCGAGACATTAGCTACAAACTCTTCTTGCCTACGATTCAAGTCTTTTTCTTTAGTCAAATCCTGCAACACCACTAAAATACCTCGCAAATCTTCTTGAGAAGCCTGAAAGGTAACTAAATGGGCTTTAATAAAACGGCGAGAAGGTTTCTTCAAAGTTATTTCGCGTGTTTCCTGTCCTTCTTTTTCTAGCAAGGTCAGCAACCCTTGCCGGGGAAAGAGTTTAAAAAAATCGTCTCCCACCATCTCCCTAGCTGCCGGATTTAAATGCACTATTGCCCCATCTTCGTTTACAGCCACTACCCCATCCGTCATATAGTTTAAAATAGCTTCCACTTTATCCTTTTCGGCAGAAATCTCTTTTAGAGTATTTTTAAGGCGCCAAGTCAAATGGTTGAACATTCTGCCCAGTTGCCCTATTTCATCTTGAGATTTAACCTCAATCTGCTGACTAAAATCTCCTTTAGCCATCTGTGCTGCTTTAGATGTAACCTCTTGAATAGGCTGAGTAATAGTTCTGGCTAAAGCGAACCCCAAAAGCATCGTTATAGATAAAACTAACATGGTACCGGTCATAAAAATAATCTGTATCTGCCTTACGGTAGCATCCGCTTCCTCTAAGGAATCTGTAAGATAGATTACCCCCAAAACATTCTCTCTTGTCTTTAGTGGTAAAGCCATGTATTTTTGCCTGATATTGGTGTCCGGTAAGAGCCTTATAGCCTCGCCCTTAATCCCAGTTAGTGCTCGAGAAACTTCGTCTTGAAATATTCGCCGCCCTTGCATAAAACTCGCTCTTTTAGAATCAGCAACAACCCGACCATAGGAATCCAAAACCATTATATCTGTTCCCGACTGAGCTGAAAACTCATCGATTAAAACAGATATATTTTCAGCATCCTTTTCTGCTAACAAATATCTTTCCAAAAAACCGGCCAAAAGGTTCCCCTGTGTTTCCATATTAGTAAGGTAGTTATTAATATAATATTTTTCTACAGCCTGTATTAGGTAGGCCCCTAGAAATTGCATGGATAAAAGGCTCAACAAAGAATAAATTAAAACTATTTTCCATTGCATACTTTTAAACATGCACCTTTAAGGCCTCCTCAGATAATAACCCAATCCCCGCCGAGTGCAAATATAGGCAGGTACGGCTGGAGTTTCTTCTATTTTTTCTCGCAATCGTCGAATAGTAACATCTACGGTTCTAACATCTCCAGGATAATCATACCCCCAAACTTGATCTAGCAACTTTTCCCGAGAGAAAACTTGTCCTGGATATTTGAGAAAAAAACTGAGCAGAGTATACTCCTTATGGGTCAAGGGAAGAGGATTGCCATTCTTGGTTATTTCTGCCCGATTCGCATCAAGACAAAGATCGCCACATAGCAATACCTTATTTTTTACACCCCTGCTTGCACTCATTTCTACTCGGCGCAAAGCTGCTTTTACCCGAGCTACTACTTCTCTGGCGCTAAATGGTTTGGTAACATAATCATCTGCTCCCAACTCTAGACCCAAAATTTTATCTATCTCGTCTTCTCTAGCTGTCAACATGATAATCGGCACAGTTGTTGTCTGCCGTATTTCTCGACAAACAATAAATCCATCTTTTTTAGGCATCATAATATCCAAAAGAACTAAGTCAGGGGTTTCTCTTGCTACTTTACACAAGGCTGTTTCCCCATCAAAAGCCAGCTCAACAATAAACCCCTCTTCTTCCAGATTATATTTCAATATTTCTGCAATAGGTTTCTCATCATCTACAACCAGTATTTTCTTCTTCACCAAAATCCCACCTTGCAGAATAGTATCAAATAGTATCAAAAAACTTATTCGTTACTGCTCCTTTGTTTTCCTGCTAACAGAAGCCCCCTCTTTTTTTTAATAAAATAAAAAAGACGTGGCTTGCGAAAAGCCACGCTTAAAGAATATATATATAAAGAGGGGGTCAAACAAACCAAAGTATACACCCCTATTATTACAATACGGTTACAACAAGTTTAAGTTTCAGTTACATTTTGCGAAAATATAGCTGATACATTTGCTGATACATTTGCTGATACATTTAGGGTTTAAAAAACTTAAGCGGGTCAAGCCTTTTGCCGTTATAACGAATCTCAAAATGAACATGAGGACCGGTACTATTACCTGTGCTACCAATCAAAGCAATAGTTTGCCCTCTTTCTACTTTTTGTCCCGATATTACCATGTTACGCGAGTTATGTGCATAATAAGTCTTGTAACCGTTGCCATGATCAATAATAACTAAATTCCCAAACCAACCCTGCCAGCCAGAAAAGGTAACCACTCCGCTATCTGCTGCCTGGATAGCTGTTCCCGTACGGGTAGCAATATCTACTCCTCCATGCATTCTACCATTGCGCCAACCAAAAGGAGAGGTTATCGTACCTACTCCCGGAGCAAGCGGCCAAAGAAATTTTCCAGTACCAAAAGAAGGTATCCGGGCGGTTCCCCGTGCTACAACCCTGGTAGTTGGTTCTTTCAAAATCGTCCAATGCAGCTCTTCCCGTTCCACTTCTATGCCATTTTCTAACCGCAAGCTATAAGTTACTTCTCTCTCACCAAGTTGACCAGAAGTAACCTCTCTAGTCTGAGTAGTCCACATCTTGCTATCGGGGATGTAGACTGTTTGGAAAGCAATCTTCTCTATCACGGTAATTTCTTTGATAACACAGACATTCACCAGTGGCTCCGAAACAACTAGGTTCAACTCATCACCGGGACGAATAAGATTATTTTTAACTTGTGGATTTGCTTTTTGCAATTCAGATACAGGAATATTTTTTTGACGGGCAATAGTCCAAATAGAGTCTCCTCTGGAAACCAGATAAACCTCTCTACGCATTGTCCCCCTGAGAAGCAAATCAACGGCCTTTTCTACAGAAACAATCTCTTCGGGAGCAACCAAGCGTCTGATATACTTTATTTCTTCCTGCAAATATATTTCCCTGACAACAGCACTCGCAGCATCAGAAAGATGTTCTGCCTTGACAGCACTTATAACCTCTTCGTATTCTTCCAACGAAGACAAGGTCACCGTTTCTTTCCCATTCAACAAAAGCACATAGCCAAAAACACTGAAAGAAAGCTTTTCGTGCAGAATATCCTGCACTTCCTTTACTGGCATATGTTCTCCAGATCGCCTATCCACAAAATACTCTATCCTCTCATTGAGCAGAACCTCCCTAGCATAGTTTTCTGCTGCTTTAGCTGTCATAAGAGCTACAAATTCCTCTATTTTTTCTTTATCCTTTTCATAAAGAAAGCCCATCTCCTGCCCATCTACTAAAAGAACCAAACCGAAAGCATCATGATATTCCTGATACTCCTGTAGGGCGGTAACACCCATAATCACAAGGCTTGCTACGATGATAGTAGCAATAAGAGTATTTATGGAACCTGTTTTACCTTTTTTCACTAGCAGTCCTCCCGTTTTGGAGGTTGGAGGTGAGAAGTTAGATGTTGGAGAGTTATAGAAACTAGCACGTTTTTCACCAGCAGCCCTCCTGTTTTAGTAGTCTCCGAGTATTTTACAAAAATAAAAGTAAAAAAAGACAGACTGGCTACTTCTACAGGCAAGATTAAAAATCCTTCTCCTTTTTTAAAAAATTTTAATATCTCCTCCTTCTAACCAACTAACCGTCCTACTCAAACACATC
>CAZIRG010000064.1:0-8542 GCA_964541505.1 uncultured Syntrophomonadaceae bacterium
ACACAGCTGTCAACATTCTAACCGACCCGGCAGTTTGCAACATGTCGGTAGTTTCCGGACTTAAAGTTTCAGCGGTGAAGGTGGAGAAGGTTTAGGTGAACACTACTACTCTAAGTTAACACTTAGTGGCGGTTGCTTTGTACAAAGCAACCGCCTTTTGTAAATTACTCAAATACCTATTTTCCGAAAACTACGCATGCCTGCACAGGCAGTACAGGTAAGCAGAGATGAACACTGATTAACGCAGATAATGTTGTAGAAGGAGATGATGCTTAAAACCTTTTTATTCTTCAAACTTTAGTAGGTTTAAGCCAATTTCTTCACTGAAATTTCTATCCACCTGTCCCTCCATTATATCAATTATAACTTCAGCTGTAGCACTTACTACAGCCATATTTAAATGCCCACCATAAACCTGGTAATATCTATCTGATAGGCAAATATGCAGATGCAAGTAGATTTCGTTATTTTGGGTTGAAATATTGCCGTTTAAAGCAGCAATCTCATAATCACCAGTAAACTCTGTCGAATAATAAATTTTTTTTTCGGTTTCGAAAAGACCTATCTTGATTTTGTTAACAGCACCAATTCCACTAACCACACCTAATTTTATATCTTGTTCAACACAAAGATTCTTTAAGGTTTCCAAAATCTCTTCACCCTTATCTATTCTCACTATTAATTTAGAACCAAATTTTTTAAATTTCATATTTTTCGCTCCTTGCAAAATATGTTTATAAAAAATTTATTTCTTCCTTTTCTGTAATCAAACAACCTATCTTCTTATCAAATCGACCTGTAGGGATATATTCTACTACTTGGCAGTCAAAAGCTAGCGCAACCAGCGGTACTTCTTTTCTAAGCCGAGTAAAAAAACGGTCATAGTATCCTCCCCCGTAACCCAAACGATTACCATTCCTGTCAAAAGCTACGCCCGGAACAATAACTAAATCAACTTCTTCTGGTTTTATCGGACGTAAGGCTGCTGCGTGCGGTTCAGGAATACCCCAAACACCAGAGGCTAAATCTTTATCATAATCGTGTAGCCATGATAAAATTAAAGTATTACTCTTCTTATCTATTTTGGGAACTATGATTTTTTTCCCCTGAGCAAGGCTTTCTCGCACCATAGCTTCGGTACGAACTTCCTTGCCAAAAGTTAAAAAGAACATGATATTACGTTTTAGTCTAAAATCTTCCCTAGCAAAAAGTTTCTTTTTTATTTCTTCGCTTTTAAAAACTAACTCGTTTGCTGCAAGGCGATTACGTACAGCCAAAATTTTTTTCCGCAGTTCCTTCTTTTCCACTCTGTTTCTCCTGCTCTCTAGGTTAAATTAATAGACGCTGATTTATATGATTTTTATGATTTACACTGATTTTCAACATAATAATTTTATCATATTGTAATCATAGTAATCAGCGTAAATCAGCGTCTAATGTTTTTTGTAAATTACCAGTAGAATTAAATTACGATCAACTCGTATTTTCTATTACCAAGCCCTATTTTTTCAGCATAGGCAAGCTGAATAGAAGAATCAATTTCGGGGAAAATATCTTTAAACTTGTCTTCTCCTGATTTGAAACTATTTTTCAAACGAGTGCCATACAAACCCTGCTGTTTGTTGATTAAATCCAGAGAGGCTTGGTCTATAGCTACCGGATCTAAAGAGGCGAGAATTCCCACATCAGAAACAATAGGAGCATCGCTCCAACTGGCACAATCACAGTCAGGCGTAACATTTAAACAAAAGTTTATATAACCAACCTTACCTTTTTTGTTTTTAACTGCTCCATAGGCAAACTCAATCATTCTTTCCATAACATCACTTGTTTCACTTTTCCAGCGTATTTTGATAGCTTTTTCAGGACAAGTCACGGTACATTCACCACAACCGGTACATTTAGCACTATCTATAACGACTTTTTTTTCTGCTAAAGTGATTGCCTCCGTCAGACACCAGTTAAGACAGTAACCACAAAGAACACATTCATCTCCCACCTTAGGTTTTACTGTAGAATGCATCATCTGTTTGCCACCACGGCTACCACATCCCATTCCAAGGTTTTTAAGGGCACCGGCAAAACCTGTTAGCATATGTCCTTTCACATGGCTCAAAACCAACATGGCATCAGCATATATTATTTCATCGGCAATTTTTACCTGCTCAAAGTGTTTCAACCCTATTTCTACTTCTTGAAAACTGCGCCCAATAAGTCCATCAGCAATGATAATCGGAGTTTGCATAGTAGCAAAACTAAAACCGTTTTCTACAGCTGTCTGCAGGTGATCAATACTATTGGCTCTTTTGCCAGCATAAAGGGTATTAGTATCCGTCAGAAAGGGAAGAGAGTTTTCTTCTTTAATTTTATCTAACACCTGACGCACGAGCACAGGATGAATAAAGGCTGTACCGCCCTTTTCACCAAAATGTAGCTTAACGGCAACTTTTTCATCTTTTTCTATAATTTTTGCAAAACTCGCCTTTTCGAAAAGTATCTTTACCTTTTTAGGCAAGCTTTCCTTGTGCGAATTAGCTCTTCTCGGCACAAAATAAACCTTGCTTAACATAGGCTAATCAACTCCTCCTAATAAGCTCTCGCAAAATATACTGTACAAGTAGCTGGCTTCTGGCAATAAATACAATTCCCTTTTTTCTTTTCTTGTTCCAGAGGAATACAGCGAATAGTAGCTTTTGTTTCTTCTTTTATCTTTTCTTCACAGGAGGAGTTGCCGCACCAGGAAGAAACAATAAATCCTTTTTTCTCTGCTATGGTTTTTTTAAAGCATTTGTAGTCCTCCAAGAAATGCGTATTATCATCCCGGAATTTTATAGCCTGGGCATACATGTTAGCTTGTATATCTGCCAACAAAAAAGATATTTTTTCTTTTAAAGTATCCATGGGAACAAATTCTTTTTCACCCGTGTCCCTTCTAACTAGCACTACTTGATTCTTTTCTATATCTTTCGGTCCGATTTCCAAACGTAAAGGGACACCTTTCATTTCCCATTCATTATATTTCCAGCCGGGAGAATAGCCCTCCCTGTCATCCAACTCCACTCTAAAATCATCCTCAAGAATACCAAGTAATTCCCCAACTTTTTGTCTGACTACTTCCTGTGTTTTTTTAGAAACAATAGGTATAGCAATCACCTGCACAGGAGCTACTCTGGGAGGCAGCTTCAATCCTCGGTCATCGCCGTGAACCATAATAACGGCTCCTACCAAACGAGTGGAAGTGCCCCAAGAAGTTTGCCAGACATATTTAAGACGATCATCTTTATCTAAAAATTGAATATCGAAAACTCTGGAAAAATGTTCTCCTAGGTTATGGGAGGTTCCTGATTGCAAAGCTTTACCATCACTCATAAGCGCCTCAATAGAATAAGTTCTGAGAGCACCAGCGAATTTTTCTACATCTGTTTTAAGCCCTTTTACAACCGGTATAGCCAGTTCTGTTTCTACAAAATCTTGATAAACATCCAACATTTGCAAAGTTTCTTTCTCAGCTTCTTCTTCATCAATATGAGCAGTATGTCCTTCCTGCCAAAGAAATTCGGAAGTTCTCAAAAAAGGTCGAGTGGTTTTTTCCCATCTCACTACGTTGCACCATTGGTTGATCAAAACCGGTAAATCACGCCAAGATTGAATCCATTTGCTGTACATACTGCAGATAATAGTTTCCGAAGTGGGACGTACTACCAATCGTTCTGCTAATTTTTCTTTACCTGCATGAGTAACCCAAGCTACTTCTGGAGCAAATCCCTCCACATGTTCAACTTCTTTTTGCAGTAAACTTTCTGGAATAAATAAAGGGAAATAGGCATTTTTATGCCCCGTTTTTTTAATTCGTTTGTCCAATAATGCCTTCATATTCTCCCATAAGGTAAATCCATAGGGTCTAATAACCATACATCCTTTCACCGGAGAATAATCTACCAGCTCAGTCTTTAAGATCAAATCCAAGTACCATTGCGAATAGTTTTCAGACCTGGAAGTGACCTCTCTCACAAATTCTTTAGTTTTTTTAGGCATAAATACAATTATTCCTCCCGTCCGTTATTACATTTTTTTATATCTGCTATTTCTTCTGTCTTTCTCTCTTTTTTTCGCAACTTTCTCTCGCATTATCCGGAAAAATTTGTTCTTCTTTTTAGGTTCTTCTTTTTTTACAACTTTTTTTTTCATTTTTTGGAAAACAAAGAATCTCAGACCCCAGGATATCAAGACAAAAACAAGCAATACAACTGCATATCTTGCTATCCGGTCCATTATTTTCCCTCCTTTACCCTTCTGCTGTAAAAAATTCATCTTTACAGCAGGATTTATCTTTTAAAGATTGCACCAATAGCTGTTTTGCCAGTTTTCATCATAAAACCAGCCAGTCCCTTCTTCTTAGAAAAAATCTTATCTAAGGCAGCTATAACCATGTCTAATTCTTCGTAAGTAACAGTAAGTGGTGGCTCAAGGCGAATCACATTAGGATTATTCAGTGTATAAGCAGTAATAATATGATAATCTTTTTGCAGCTCTCCTGCCACCATAGCTCCTAAATATTCATTGGAAAGTTTATTCAACATCCCAGCTGAAACTTTGTTAAGTATGCCTTTAGAGGAAGCAAACTCTATACCCAGCAATAGCCCTTTGCCGCGAACATCTTTGATAATCTCATATTTTTCCTGTAAACCTTTAAGTGCTTTTAATAAATAAGCACCTTTTTGACGAGCTTCTGTTGCCAGATTTTCTTTTACCAAAATATTTATAGCGGCAATTCCTGCTGCCATAGCCCAAGCGTTGCCTCCAAAAGTCGAAGTATGCAAAAGGCATTTATCTACACCACCATAGGCTTTTTCCCAGTGTTTTGCAGTAGTTACGCATGCACCTATAGGCATTATTCCTCCACCAAGAGACTTAGCTAAACATAATATGTCTGGTATAGCTCCTTCTTCTTCATAAGCAAAATTAAATCCAGTGCGCCCAAACCCTGTTTGAATCTCATCCATAATTAAAAGCACCTGGTAAGAACTACATAGTTCCCTAGCTTTACTCAGATATCCTGCGGGTGGGAGAATGATGCCTCCTTCTCCTTGAATAGGCTCAACAATAAAAGCAGCACAGTTGCCAGTTGACAAAGCAGCTTTTAAAGATGCGACATCTCCAAAAGGAATAAAGGTAACATCAGGCACTAAAGGCTTAAATGGTTTCTGATACTTTTCTCTTCCAGTTACAGAAAGAGCTCCCAAAGTTTTTCCATGGAAAGAATCTTCTGTAGCTATAATGCGTGTTTTGCCAGTTGCAGCTCTGGCTAACTTTAATGCGCCCTCTACAGCTTCAGCTCCACTATTACAGAAAAAAGTATGTTTTAATCTTCCGGAATTGATAGTAGCAATATTTTTGGCCAAAACTCCAGCCAAAGGACTAATAGAAGCTTGCAACAAATTAGGCAATTCTTTCACTTGATCAATGGCTTCGATAACTGCAGGATGATTATGCCCTAAATTTAAAGATCCATAACCCCCTAAAAAGTCTAGATAAGATACTCCCTCAGAATCCCAGACTCTGGTTCCACTAGCTTTGACAAATAGCTTATCGAAATCTAAAAGAGACATAAGCATAGCCACGCCAGAATTAACATATTCTTTATAATTTCGAGCAATAGTTTTTCTGTTCAGCTGTAAAGCATCTTCCACCGTTAATAATTTATTATTTGCAGACAACAAAATCTCCTCCCTTCCAATCTCCAATCTCCCCGGTCCCACCTTTAACCTCCAACCAGCTTAACCCAAAACTCCCATCTAACTTCCAATCTCTCACTTCCAACCTCTAATTACTTTGGTTCAACCACAGAAATAGCATAGTTTTCTGGGGTAAAAAGTTGTTGCAACCTCTCTTCGGTCTCTTCTTTGCTAATATTTTTTAAAATTCTTAGATAATCGAACATATTTATCTCCTGAAAGTAACTGGCTAAATAATTATTAGCTACAAATTCTAATGAATTGAAACTTTTAAAAAAATCTCCCACCATTTTTTTCTTTTTTATTTCGAAGTCTTTGATATCAATTCCTTTTTTTTGTACTTCTTGTATTCCTTGCATCGTTTTTTGAAACAATTCTTCTGGATCACAGGTTTCGCCACCAATAATTACATATCCGTAATCTTTGTCTGCGGTAAAAGAAGCATCAAAATTGTCATCAATAAGACCATCTTCATATAGCTTGTTAAACAAAGATGTTGATGAGCTAAAGATAACTTCTAAAATAATATCCGTTATAATATCTTTACGCAAAAGGTTTTCTCCCAAAAACCCAACTTGCGTATCTTTAAAGCCCAAATAAAAAACAGGCTGAGAAACTACCAATTGCTCTCTTGTTTTTTTTTGGTTTATTTTAAAAGACTCTTTCGGATAATAACGCACTATGCTCTCTAGAGGAGTATAATTTCTGGTAGTTATATTAGTTTCTACTTGATCCAAAACTTCTTCCGGGTCAAAATCTCCTATAGCAAAAAAAGCCATATTGCTGGGATGGTAGAAAGTCTGATAACATTTCTGTAAAATATCTGCATCAATCTCACGTATACTTTCTACAGTACCGGCAATATCTATTTTGACGGGATGTTTTTCATATAAACCATTTAAAAGATTAAAAAACAAACGCCAAGAAGGATTATCTTCATACATTCTTATTTCTTGCTCAATTATATTTTTTTCTCTTTCTATACTCTCACTTGTAAAGTAGGGTTCTTGCACAAAATTCAATAAAAGAGAGAGATTTTCTTTAAAATTATCCGTACAAGAAAAAAGATAAGCAGTATTGGTAAAGTTAGTATAGGCATTGGAGGATGCTCCCATTCGTGAAAAGTCGTCAGTAACACTTCCTCTTTCATGTTCAAATAACTTATGCTCCAAAAAATGAGCTACTCCATCTGGAAGCTTAATAGTTGCTGTTTCTCCTTGCAGAGAAAATTCTCTATCAATAGATCCAAATTTTGTTGATATAACAGCGTATTTCTTTTGAAATCCTTGCTTTGGCAGAACAAAAGCACTAAAACCCGGTTCAATTTTCCTGAAAAAAATTTTTTCCTTTAGAACGCTATCTGCTATTACACCAGCAGCAATCATTGTATATATTGCCCTCCTTTTATTAGTTCCGTAAAAAATAGATAGTATCAAGCTTGATTTGCTGCGCCACTCTAACTACATCTTCTTTGGTTACTCTAGTTAGTTTGTTGATAATTTCAGACTGATCCATAATTTTTCCACTTATAATTCCTTCCATAATACTGCCTATTAATTGAGAAGGACTATCTTCCTGTAACCTAGCCTGAGAAAGAATAGCCGTACGAGTGTTAGCAAACTCCTGCTCTGAAATTTCCCCAACAGCAATACTTTCTAATTGCTTCCTAATAATTTCCAGCGTTCTATCATAGTTTTCTATTTCTATGCCACAACTAATTAGCATCAGCCCTTTTGTTTTTTCCAACCTAGAGAAAACGTAATAAGCAAGACCAGCTTTTTCACGTACATTCTGAAAAAGTTTTGAATGTGAGAAGCCCCCGAGAATACCATTATAGTAGATGAGAGGAAAAGTGTCTTCTCCATAAGGAATATTAGTACGATACCCCAGGGAAAGTTTGCCCTGATTAATAGCCATTTTTTCTTCTACTATTTTTACTTCGCCAACTTCTTTTACAACTTGGGGAGTGGACAATGTAAATCTTTCGACTTGGGGAAAAATAAATACTTCCTCAATTAAAGCTTGCATCTCTGCTATTTTTACATCCCCAACTATAAAAAAATCTAAGGGTGAACGTTGTATAAAGTTCCGATAATAAGCAGATAAAGAAACAGCATCAATTTTTTCAACTTCTTCTATATAGCCATATTTATAGGTTCCATAAGGCTCGTTTGAGCACATTATTTGTAAGCAACGCTCTACAGATAAGGCTGCTTTATCATTGATTAAACCTTTAATTTGTTTTAGCAGTTGTTCTTTTTCCTGAGCCAAATAACTCTTCTTGAAAGCGTTATCTTCTAATAAAGGGTTTTGCATAATATCTCTTAAAATTTCTAGACCTGATTTTAAAAGAGTTTGTCCTTCTGGAACAAATTGCTTATCAACAACATCTAAGGCAAACGAAACAATTTGTCGTTCGCCCTTTTTTAAAATTCCCGTACTTAATCCCGCTCCAAACAAAGTTTCTAAACTCTTAGCTATTTCTAGAATACTGGAATGCTTTTGGGTACCTCTGGCTAATATCATGGGTAATAGAGCTGTAGGGGTAGCTAAATCTCTCTGTAATTGTTGGTATAAAAAAGCCTGAATTAAAATGGTTTTAAACTTTTTTGTAGGAAAAACATATAAGTTAATTCCGTCCATAATTTTACTGTGAAAAAATTGTTGTGCCAAAAATAACCCTCCTTCTACTTATCTCCCTATCTGACTATATTCCATAAAAACAAGGAACTTCCTGCTTTTTGAGATAACTAAATAATTTTGTTTCTACTTTTTCAACTTTCCAACATTATTTTTTGTAATAGAAA
>CAZIRG010000065.1:0-8496 GCA_964541505.1 uncultured Syntrophomonadaceae bacterium
AATTAACTTACTCAAGTCAACCTTGTAATCATCAGGAGACGCCCAAGCTTTTTCTTCTTTGCTACCAGCAGGTGATAGCTTCACATAGTCATGCAACCGTCCAAATTGATATTCCTCATCTTCTTTATACTCAATATCAAGCAACAAATGCGGTATTTGCCCTACTTTTGACCTGGTATTTCCGGCAGAACGCACTCCGTGCCAAAGTGATTTCAAGAAAAAATCATAGTCTTCGTCTGTCAGGCGAGAAAGTTTTGCCGAGTGCTGGTTAGCTACCCCGGAAAAACCAATTAAACCGTAACGTAAACCATAGAATGCAGTAAATGTCCCTTGTTCTTTTGTGTCATCACTGGCAAAAGTAGTTGTACCATGAATGTCTACACTTTCCGCCCGGTGAAGAACTTCACCCATATTAATTTGTGCCGCTCCTGTTAGTGTCTTGGGTTCCGGCTTAGGTTCCCATGTTTTTTCTTTACCGTTTTCATCTTTGATTTTTTCCGCCTTAAAGGCGAAAGAGCTACCGAAAAGACGTGCATCAATAAAAGCATCCAGAAGTATATCCACTATCTCTTGTCCCTGCACTTTATCTAATTCTTTTGAGTTTAAATAATGCACCACTCTCCCCGTTAAATTTGTAGTTTTACCCTCAATTTTATCAACTAGAATATTATAGCCTCTGTTTTTCATAAAATCGCGGCAAAACCTTTTTAATCGCACATCGGTCACGTAGTATGTTCCATCAGGCAACACTCGCGGACGATTTTCATCCGGATCTCCGTTGGGATTCCCCATTTTAATATCATACAAGAACAAAAACTCTCTCCGCCTTGATAATGTTTTGGTCATTTTTTATTCCTCCCTTTCTTTTGCAGGCACAGGCAAAATCTCTGTAGCCATAGCCTGTCCTAACAGTAAATAGTAGTTTGTTTTTGTCTCATCCAAACCTATTTCATCTCCCAATTTTATTCCCAGCTGGCTTAGCTCTATAAGTAGCTTTCTTACAGAACTACTGCTTTCTGTCCCATAGGCGAGTAATTTAGCTCTTATCTTGGTGTAAAGTTCCGGTAAATCCCTCCCCTGCAGCGTTAACCTTTTCAACCAGGTCAACGCATTGGCGCCTACGTTTATCCCCTTAGCACCTTGTACACTTAAAAGTTTACCGTAAAGTACTCCCAGTAAAAAAGCAAATGCTTTTTCATCCTCATTGATGCTACTTTCTGCCCCAAAGTATGGTTTTAATTCCTCCATTCCCGGCTCAAAAAAGTCTTTTTCTCGCTCCATAACACCGACCTCCTTAAAATAATTAAGCCACCAGTTGACATGCTTTATCCATCCTGCAGTCGTTAAGTAGCTACCCTTCTTCGACTTCCCCTCATACAATAAGTTTTTATAGCCCTTTTCTTTTTCAATCGCTTCGGCAAAATACCAACGGGCAGTAGTTAGCCACTCTGACCAAAATCTCTTTTCGAGCAATATCTTTTCATGATATACAGATTCAGCAATATGCCGCTTTAATTCAAATAGTTGCTTGCTTTTATTAATTTCTTTAGCTTTTTTACCACCTGGTCGGTGAAAAAACGAACGCAGCGCATTTAGTGACAAATTTGGTTTAAAAGAGCTCGGCTCATCCGCTAGATCTTCTTTGGGGAATAAGGGGTGATGCCAGTTTTTGGAGTCTAAATTTATCTCTGAAAGTTCTCTCAGCCGACTCGGCAATACACTTGTTATTATTCCTCTCACATTTTCAATGTTTTGCCCTATGTCTACCCAAACAATATCAAAGTTTAAAATACTTTTCTTTTCTTTTAAGATATCTAATAAGCTGTCTTCATCATCGCTTACATCCGCAGACATATTGTGAATATAACTTTGTACTTCCCCTAAAACTTCAAACCGCTCAACTACCGGCAATCCCGGCAAAAAATGTGGTATAAGCAGTGACGCACTCCCCGCAATTTTAGTAGTAAAGGGACGCTTTTCTTTTTTGGACCCTCCTCGTTTTATAACATGGTTTTTGTAAATATACAGCAGGTCAGCGCAGGGAGCACATATAGCAAAAGCTTTCCAAGCATATTCCTCTTTTACTCCCGGAAAAACTCCTACTCGGTCAGCATTAATTAAGTTGATACCCGCTCCTTTTAACCCATTTGCATAAATAGTGGTCTCTTTCAGACCACATAAACAGCACATTGACTTTTCTCTGGCTGGTATTTTTCCAGTCGTGTAACGTTCGCCAGCCAGTTTTTCCTTTAGCAAATATTCTGAATAAAGCGCATTATCTCCCGGTAATTGCCCTTTAGAATCTCGTATGGCTACAAAAACCGTATCTTTTTGTGGTCCAATCCTATCTACTACGCAAGCCAGCAAATCCGTGTAACCTGCTTCTCGCCAATCAACAATATCTCCACTAGGCAGTTTAACCTTCGGCCGATTTAATATATCTACAATATCCGCAAAGTATTTATCCCATGGCTTCTCAGATACCGCTACTTCTTTGAAGTATTTTACGGTGCTTTTAATTATTTTCTTGGAAGGACCGCTTCCTTTATTTTTGTCATAACTTCTTTTAATCACCGGACCTATAGCTGGACTTTGGCTGCCAGTTGGTTTCAAGAATGGTAGCCTCCCCGGATTATCGCTGCCAAGATCCTCTACCGACAAAAGCAAGGTGTCTTCCGAGGAGTTCTCCGTGGTTAAAATATAAACTTTTTCTATTCTGCCATGGTCTTCAGTCAGATATGGAAATATTGCTTCTGGCTCATTGCGCCTGATCGTCTGGTACCAGTCTTCCGAGTCAAGAGGATTCTGTCCAAGCTGTTTTTGCCTTTCTCTTAAATACTCTTGTCGTAAATAGTCTAATGCCAATGTGCGCATGGCATTAATCATCTTTTCTCTCACCACCTTTTCTTTTTTCCACTCTACTCTCCCACTACCTCCACACACCCAAACCCTTGGCTGTTTTTGCCGCCAACTGCTCCGTCCACTGCCATTTGCAAGAGAGGCTGCGGTCCCTTTAAGCGAATTCGGCCGGCATAACCCTTGACAATAAATCCTTTGTAATTAATTATTTTTAGCTTCTGCTCTCCTATCGGTTTTACTGTGATCTTCCCTGCCGGTGGTTCTTCTTTATACATGGCTTGATATTTTTTGCGCAAATTTTCTCCTAGCAAACGCTCATGATCGGGATCCCTTGGTTGGAAGTAACAGGTGTATTTGCGACCATCAGCACGTAGTAGGGTGCTGTATAAAACAATAGGGGAGAGCGTTTGTAAGAGCACTTTTTCACCAGAGACTGTCATTTTTTTTATCTGTACTTGTTGTGCTTCCAGCAAATAATTACTCAAGCGCAGGCTGGACTTGCAAAGTGAAACTATTTCAAATATTATTATAGATGAGCATATGGAAAAATGCAAATATTTACTGTCAGTATCTGTCATAAAACGTGCGTTCGCCATGCGCTTGAGTGCGAATACTATAAAGATAAAAATATCTCCGGATATGTTTATCGTTAATAAAGCATCTACTTAGAAGCTTGAAGCTTGCAGCTTTCCTTTATTTATTTGCTCGCTCCGCTGACAATCAGCAGCTCAATATTAATAATGCTTTTATCAATATCTCAACTCTTGCGGATAGCTGTATTGCCACAGTCATGCTGCAAACCTATATCGCATTTATCGTTCATTGTCTCCGGTAATACTCATTTCCCTCTTGTTCCTGACTCTGAACAACATTTTTTGCTATTTCTTGTATCTTCTCCAAAAAATCTGTTACCTGTGTTTCCAGATCTTCTATAACCACAGCTAGCTCTTCAACCAGATGAACAAACCGTTTGCCTTCTAACTGAAAGCCATATATGTTGCGCACCAGATGTCTAAACTTCAGATATTCTTCTAACATATGAAAAAGCTTTTTATCGATTACAGCCGGTCTGATTTCAGGAATTTCCACAGACATCTGTCGTAATAGTTTTTTATGCCAGTTTTCTGTATAGGGCAATTCACTGTCTATTTCTTTGGCAATTAATTTGAATATTTTTTCTACTGCCATGTAAAAATCAGCAAGGACAGATGCATTCAAGCGTGTTTTTAGCTCTAAGTTCAAATCTCGGTTTTCTTTTCTTATATCTTGCACCTGTAATCGCAGTTTATCGATATTTGTAAATTCTTCTTCAATTTCATCACGCAATATAGCTAGCTTATAGATCATCTAAAGTTCCTTCCCTTCTTTTTCTATTTTTTCCATTAATAAAACGGTAGCTTTTTTTGCTGGAACCAGATCTAGCTTAAAAGGTGCGGCTATAAGGGAGGCCTCCCATGCCATATCCAAGTATTGCTTTTCACTCGTGCCATAAAAGGCAATATCTATATCAGAGTGCTCCCAAAAATATCCTTTGGACAGAGACCCAAAAAGTACAGCTTTTTGGACCCCATATTTGTTTTTTAACAACTGAGCAATTTGAATTGCTTTTTCTATTGCTTGCTCTTGTTTTTGTTTAAGCTGAACTTCTTTTTCTTTTTTTCTCTTTAGCCATCCGGTGCTATACCTTTCTTTTTGTTCATGTGTCAGCATTTTTAGCTCCCCTTGTATGTAAATCCCACCTTCTCCATTCCGAACCTCTTTTAAAAAGACATAGGCAGACTCACACTGGCTCTCTACTCTCCCACTACCTCCACACACCCAAACCCTTGGCTGTTTTTGCCGCCAACTGCTCCGTCCACTGCCATTTGCAAGAGAGGCTGCGGTCCCTTTAAGCGAATTCGGCCGGCATAACCCTTGACAATAAATCCTTTGTAATTAATTATTTTTAGCTTCTGCTCTCCTATCGGTTTTACTGTGATCTTCCCTGCCGGTGGTTCTTCTTTATACATGGCTTGATATTTTTTGCGCAAATTTTCTCCTAGCAAACGCTCATGATCAGGATCCCTTGGTTGGAAATAGCAAGTGTACTTGCGACCATCAGCACGTAGTAGTGTGCTATACAAAACAATAGGGGAAAGGGTTTGCAGAAGCACTTTTTCACCGGGGACTGTCATTTTTTTTATCTGTACTTGTTGTACTTCCAGCAAAGAATCATTCAAGCGCAGGCTGCCCCTGGTCAGCAACGTATTAACCAGTGATTTACAAAACTCATCTACCGGGGAAGATATAGTCAATTTGATTTTTCCGGTAAAGGCGATGGTTTTTTTGACACGATCCATTCTAAACTGACCATACAAACCAGAAAAAGAAAACATCCGAAAAGTTCTGCTGCCACTTACAAAACCTTTGTCGTGCAAAAAAGCGGCTAACTCCTTGTCTATAGAATGATAAATAGCTCCCTGAACAATATGATTATAGTGAATAGGGATTTCTATGCTGCCATTGCCTGTATGTAGCGATAATTCAATATGAATTTTTATCACTTCCTCATGGACCATAATAAATCAAACTATTTCAAATATTATTATAGAGAAGTGTAGAGGGAATTGCAAATATTTACTGTCAACATCTGTCATAAAACGTATGTTCGATATTGCTTAAACCTAATCTCAAATCGCAAACATCGAATCTACCGCTAGAACGTCCCCACGACATCTCTATGGAAACCTTGCCATCTGATTAGAGCGAGAAGTGAGCATCGGTTATAATGCACCCACAAACCGCCCCTGCTTGCGCCTATATGAGTATTAAATCTTCTCTCTCGTTAGAAAGTTTTATTAACTGGTCGGAGTAGCCGGATTTGCTGAATAGTATATACCTCATATGTCTGTTTTCGTTAAGCCACATCACCCTTTTGCCCTTTTCAACAAGTTGATAAAATAGACCTGTATCTATCTTGCTGTTTATGTATTTGCATTCTCCGATAATTATTTCTTTAGTTTGTTCGTTCAAAGCCACAATATCTATCTCATCCTTTTTATCCCACCATTTGCCCAGCTTCTCAAAAGAAAATCCTAGCTTTCTTTGCTTATTTAATTCCCACATTTTGTCCACGCATATATCTTCAAAAACAGAGCTCACGTGATTATCGATGAAGTTTTTGCGTATTTTATTTATTACAAAAGCAGCATCATCCATTTCGATATAACTCCGGTAAGGATAAACAAATTTGAACCAGAATTTGATAAAATTGTCTTTGAGGAAATATAATCCTTTCTTGCTCTTCTCTGGATTTTTCTCCGTAACAGGAACCATTCTTTCTAGCAAGTCCAATTCTATCAATCCTTTTAAATATCTGGTCAGGCTATTTTGCGAAACTTCTAATGCCTCTGCTATTTTGCCTAGCTTATGATTTCCTTTAGCGATTGTTTTAATTATTGAAAAATATGTTCCTATCTCTCCTACTTCTCTTTCTAGTAGAAAAATTGGCTCTTCATACAAAAAGCTCTGCCTGTTTAATATGTTTTTTTCAATAGCCAAGTAGATGTCGTCTTCTTCATTAAATAATTCAATATACTTGGGAACTCCACCCGTCAAGCTGTAATATTCAATAAGCTCATTCTCGCTTTTGTCCTCAAAGAATTCAGTGTAGTATTTAAACCTTATTTGCTTCATTTTTATTTGACCTGTTCTTCGACCATATAGTGGGCTAGAATAGTTTAAAACTTGACTTTCCATCATGTTGATTAAAGAACCACATAATATTACCATTATATTTTCTTCTTGAAGAATATTATCCCATATGCCTTGGAATATTGATGGAAACGCTTTATTGGCTCTGCCTAGATGTTGAAATTCATCAATTACTACAATTTTTTTCTCTTTTGTCTTGTGCTTAGTTAATATTGTAAAGATATCAGCCCAAGCAAGCCCAGATGCCTTTCCCAATATTGTATCCCCTATGAATGCAGCTGCTAATGACTGGAAAGCCTTTCTGTTCTCTCTTTCTGTTTCTTCGGTGGCAAGAAAATACATCGAAGGTTTATTTCTTATAAACTCCCGGATTAATGTTGTCTTCCCAATTCTTCTCCTGCCATACACAACTACCAACGAAGATCTGCCCTGGGAATACTCTCTTTCCAAAAAATCCTTCTCTATTAATCTGTCAACGAATTGTTTCCGCATAGTCACGCCTTCTCTTGTTTTTTATTATTATGCCACATATTATTATATTTTAAAATATAATAATATGTGGGGCGCGGAGTGCCCCCAACTGTGTATCTGCTTGAAAATAGTTATCGGGCGAGCAGCCACTATTCCAAGAACTTGATTATTGTTAGATAAAACATCCCAGCACTACAAAACTAGCTGCTTGAGGTAGGAACAAATAACTCTGCTATTTTTTCTTCATAATATTTATCCAATACATATTGAAAATCAGCTGCCCTAGCCAGTATCCTGTCTTCATATGAGTCCTTGTAATCCTGATCAAAGAAGTAAATACACTCTCCTAAAAGAGCTTGGCTTTGCAAAACAGCATGATTCTCTTGCAGAAAAGTGAGATCCAGTTTTAAAGGTAAAAAAGCTTCGGAAAAAGCATTATGAATATTACTGTAAAGGAGATACCGTACTTTTCCCGGTATCTCCTTTTTAAATACAATACCAATATCCACATCGGTTAACGGATCTTCAACTGCTACTCTTTCATCATTTAAAGCTCTAATGCCTTCTTTAACTCGTGAGCCAAATATGTAAACCAAGGCAATATTAAATCGTTGGCAGGTAGATACAATTATTCCCTTTTTGTTCATAGCTAATCTCCCTATCGTTTTTTATCTACACCTTCCAGATAATTGTTAATTTCTAAAACAAAATCTCTTAAGTCATCTAAATCACTTTGTATAATCTGATATAACTCTTTTTCTGTTACCTGGTGGTATAAACGAACTAACCGATTTCTATAGCCAGCCATATCCATCAACTTATTGCTTAATTTTGGGCTGATTATATTATTGTCCCTTAAGCCCTGTGCTATCGCTTTGTATTCCAGGCTTAGTGAAATATGCCCTGTTTTAGCTAAAATATGCCGTCCAATATCAAATATAGCTTCTAAGGAACGTCTTAAATAACTTTCTGTTGCTGCAACATTTCTAGGTTCTGCAAAAAACTCTGATTGATCCATTTGAGATAATTTCAGGAGTTCACTATAGAAATTATAAATTAATAGTGCCCGCTCTTGAAGCAAAGATTTATCAATCATCAGAATCACCTACTATACATTTTTGTTTATTTTCATTATATAACGCTGGTAGGCTGAAATCAAACGAATAGAATGCCGCGAAGCCCACATGGCGTTGCAAATTTAATATGACTATGGTCATTAAGTATTATGTCCCCGGAATTAGTATCCCACAGCACATATCTAGTTTTTGATAAACATTTTACTCAATCTCCCTGCATTTCATATTTTCTCAAACTCGCGCGCAGTTCTTCCTCTATCCCTTCACGCAGCTCCTGGGGCTCTATAACTTCAATATTTCTGCCCCAGCCAAGCAACCACGTTCTAAACTCTGGTGAATCATAAACCGTTAAAGTGCAGCAAAGCTTTCCTGCAGGCAGTTGCTGTATCTCCTGCGA
>CAZIRG010000066.1:0-8467 GCA_964541505.1 uncultured Syntrophomonadaceae bacterium
TTACTCTTAAAAACGAAATCTTTTGGAGTACCCTACCTATGGCCGTTAATTCCACTTAATGCTTCAGCCTTGACAGATATTCTAGTACGTAAACCTGTGCCTGTTAAGAGGCTAAGACCAAGTATTCTACATACTCAGGATTCTGACAGATTTCCCGCTAAAAAAAATAGTGCCGAGGATGAGTGATGATGAGTAATTTAATTGACAAGCTTTCTTTGTATAATTATGGTATAATGAGTTGCTTGGATAAATTGAGGAGATAGCTTTTATGCCACTGAGTGCTGAGATAAAGGATTTTCCTACTACTTCTGCTGCTGTAAACGACCTTATTAAATTTAAGATGCCCAAATATTTTCAGGGATTATTGCGTTTACTGGGTCAGGTTGCAGATAAAACTGACTTGCCTGTTTATGTGGGAGGAGGATTTGTAAGAGATCTTATACTGGGTCTCAAAAGTAACGATTTAGATTTAATTATAGTCGGAGATGCTTTAAAATATGCTTCACAAGTAAACAAATTATTTTGCGGTAAGTTGATTAAAAACGAACAATTTGGCACAGCTCGTATAACTACTGCTAAGTGTTGTCTCGACTTTTCTTCAGCTCGGCAGGAGTTCTATCCTTTTTCAGCATCACCGCCGCAGACGAAAAGTGCTGGCTTGAGAGAGGATTTATTTCGTAGAGATTTTACTGTTAATACTCTGGCTTTTCAGCTTAATACTGCTAATTTTGGAAATTTTTTTGATTATTATAACGGTTTGGCAGATCTAAAAGAAGGTTTAATCAGGATTTTATATAAGTTAAGTTTTATTGACGATCCAACTAGAATCATAAGGGCAGTACGTTTTGAAGCTAAGCTAGGTTTTGTAATTGAGCCGGAGACCCTTAATCTTATAGGAAAAGCACTTAAAAGTAAGGCTTTGAGCCGGCTCACTAAGGACAAGCTTACCAAAGAGATGATACTTCTGTTTAAAGAAGAAAAAGTATTGCCGGCACTAGAGCGGCTTTACTGGTTGGGAGCAGGACCACAAATATTTCCCGATGTGCATTTAGATAGCAGGAAAATACAACAGCTAAGCAAAATTGAAAAGATAATTACTTGGGCAAAAAAAAATACCAGGGCTAACTTTAATCCCCATATTCTTTATATTTGTGCTATAATCTATGGGGAAAAGGAACTTAACCTATTTTCTCAACTACGCCGTTTCCGGCTTTCCCGGCAGGACAGGGCAACTATTGCTTTTACTCTGCAACATACAGAATCTCTGGTCGCCTGGTTAAAAGAAAAAGAAATTTCCTCTCTGGAAATTTATAATTTATTTAATAAAATTCCTTTGGAAACAATTTATTTTATATTGGCTATAGACGGTGGTGAAGTTGCCTTGGAACGTTACGATTTGTATGCTAATAAACTATGCCATATTACTCCTTCTTTGACAGGGGAAGATTTAATCGGGTTAGGATATAGGCCGGGACCGGTTTTCAAAGAGATATTAGAAAGCATAAAGGCTGAGAAGATAAAAGGAAATATAACTACGCTTGAGGCTGAAATCCATTACGTAAATAAATATTTTTCCAATAAGAAAGGGACTGATGTATAATTATGTTAGATTCTTTATTTTCGCCCGGTTTTGATATGCTATACAGGATTCCGGCTCTGCTGATAGCCTTGGTTTTTCACGAATATGCTCATGCTAGAGTGGCAGACTACTTGGGGGATCCTACTTCTCGGCACTATGGTAGACTGACTTTAAATCCTTTGAATCACTTAGATCCTATAGGTACGCTTGTATTTTTTATAGCAGGCTTTGGCTGGGCCAAGCCTGTACCGATTAATCCTTTAAATTTTAGAGGTGATCGTCGCCAAGGGTTAGTGTTGGTGTCGCTGGCCGGACCCTTGACTAACTTGGCTATTGCTTTTTTAACCGTAGTTTTACTGGAGATACAGCTAGCTTTTCATTTTTACAACGTGCACCTATTCCGAGTAATAGAAATGACCATCTGGTTCAACATTTTTTTGGCTGTTTTTAACATGATTCCTGTTCCTCCACTGGATGGTTCCAAGGTTCTAGCTGGTATTTTACCCCGGCAATATGATCATATTTTTCTACAATTGGAGCAATACGGCATGTTAATTTTAATGCTCCTTCTTTTCACTGGTGTAATAGGGCGTATTCTAATGCCGGTGGCAAGAATTTTCATGAACTTTTTTCTAATACTTTCTCCTATTATTTGATTCTAAGAAAGGTGTGTTGATTTTGCAAGAAGTTATTTTTAGCGGCATGCGTCCTACAGGGAGGTTGCATTTGGGTAATTTGTTGGGAGCATTGGAAAACTGGGCACGTCTGCAGGAGGAGGGTCATGAATGTTATTTTTCTGTAGTTGATTGGCATGCTATGACTACCGCCTATGCTGCTCCCGGAGAAATACAGGAAAATATCGAGCAGATTATTATTGACTGGCTTAGCGCTGGTCTTGACCCTGCTAAAGCAGTTATTTTTAAGCAATCTGATGTCAAAGAACATGCCGAGTTACAATTATTATTTGCTGCTTTTACTCCTCTGTCTTGGTTAGAACGCTGTCCCACCTATAAAGACCAGATTAAGCAGCTAGACGGAAAAGACCTAGCTACCTACGGTTTCTTGGGATATCCTTTGCTGCAGGCTGCTGATATTTTGCTCTATAAAACTACGGCTGTTCCGGTCGGCGAGGATCAGGCTCCTCATATTGAAATGACTAGAGAAGTAGGGCGGCGCTTTAATTTCCTCTATACCCCTATTTTCCCGGAACCGAAAACTTTTTTGACCCAATATAAATTGATTCCCGGTCTAGATGGGAGAAAGATGAGCAAAAGTTATCATAATACGATAAATCTCTCGGCTGATCCGATAGAAATCAAAGAAAAAGTCAGGCTCATGGTTACCGATCCGCAAAGGATACGCAAAAATGATCCAGGAAGCCCTGAAGTTTGTACGGTATTTAAATTTATGGAAATTATTAAAGATGAGGAAAAAGATGCTCAGGCTGCGGCATGTCGTCAAGGGAGCATAGGCTGTGTTGAATGTAAAAAACACTTAACCGAGAAGATGACAGAATTTTTTGCTCCCCTGCATAAAAAAAGGAAAGAACTAGAAAATGATAACGAGTATATCAGAGATATCTTAGCTGCTGGAGCTCAAAAAGCACGTGAAAAAGCAAAAGCTACCATGGAGGAAGTCAGAGCAGTCATGGGGTTGTAGTAGTGTCAGTCAGTTGACAGTGAGAGACGAGAGGTTTTTAGTTCTGTGTTTGTTCGGCAAGAAACTTCCTTTTAGCTATTCTCGCGACTTACGCTTATAGGGAAATAAGATGGAAGGGGGAGTTACAAATTGCCTTACCAAGTTAAACTGCCTGTCTTTGAAGGTCCTTTGGAAGCCTTATTTCATTTAATTAAAAAGGCGGAGGTAGATGTTTACGAGGTTTCCATGGCCAAGATAGTAGACGATTATTTTGACTATTTAACTGAACTAAAAGAATTTAATCTCGAGATTGCCGGTGAATTTATTGTTATGGCAGCCAATCTATTGAGGATAAAATCTAGCAACTTATTACCGGCTGTTGCTTCTCCGCAAGTTGGAGAAACTGAAATCTTGTTTTCTGATATAACCACTAAGGCAGATTTGCTAGCTCGGATTGACGATTACAGTCAGTTTCAAAAGGCTGCCCAAAAATTAAAAGATTGCGAAGAGTCTCGAAAAAAAATATTCTTGCGTCAGGGAGAAGAGAATAAAAGCATTAACACCGAGGCTGGAGATGAATATTTTTGTGATCCCGAAAGCGTTTCTCTGTCCTATCTTTTTGAAGCTTTACAGCGTGTTTTAAAAAACCTTGAGGTACAGGTGGGAGAGATAGAACCTGAACAGTATTCCGTAAAAGAAATCATGCTGGAAATAACTCTGAAAGTTCAGCAGGCTGGTTACCAGGGGCTTGCTTTTACAGATCTTTTTTCCTATACAGACAAAAAAGTTAAGGTCGTATTAATTTTTTTTACTTTATTAGAAATGCTTAGAAGAAGACAAATAAAAGCATGGCAGGAGCAAAGCTTTGCGATGATTTATATTCAAGACTGTCAGGAGGGATAATTTGGGGGAGTTGTTGTCATTAAAAGATATTTTGGAGTCCCTACTCTTTTTTACTAATGAGCCCTTAAAGATGCCGGAGATGGTGGAAATAACTGGTGGTAGTAAAAAGGAAGTAGAAAATACGCTACAAGACCTTATTAAAGAATATAAAGGAAAAAAAAGCTTGCAAATCTTACAATTGGCCGGAGGTTGGCAAATGGCGACCCGCCCAGAGGTCGCTATTTATATTGAAAAAATGCAAGAAGGGCGAAAACTATATCGCCTTTCGCAGGCAGCTATGGAAAGCTTGGCTATCATTGCTTATAAACAGCCTGTAACTAGAGTTGAGATTGAAGCTATTCGGGGAGTTCACAGCGGCAATGTGTTGAATAACCTCCTGAAAATAAAACTTATACGTGTAGTAGGAAGAAAAAAAGCTCCTGGTAGACCGATGACTTTTGGCACTACTCGCTTATTTTTAAAATATTTTGGGTTAAACGACTTAAAAGATTTACCGCCACTGGAAAGTTTTAAGGAAATGCAAAAGTCCTTTTAACTGGATATTTATAGGAATTTGGGGGAATATTTTTTTTTGTTAAGGAAAAGAATATATTTAAAAATATGCTTGAGGTGTTTAGGATAGCTTTACAGATTGTTTTACTATTCTTTTTAATCTTTTTATTTTTTTTGTTAATGCCTATGTGTATAGATATAAACTATAAGCGAGAAAATAAAAAGGCTAGTCTAAAAATTGATTTAAAATTTTTACGAAACTTGGTGACTATACCCTTAAAAGTTAACAATCAAGAGGAAGAGTTAGCAAGAAAAAAGGGAAATGTGCTGAGTGAAGTGAGTAAAGTTTTTGAGAGTAGTTTTACTGGTAAAAGAAGGACGCTTTGGTTGATGCGAAAGTTTGGCAGAAAGGTGGTTTGTACGGATTTTAATTTAAAAGTAATCTTCAGTTTGGGAGATGCCGCTTATACGGGATTAGGGACAGGTATTTTGTGGAGTGGCATAACTACGTTCTTAGGTTTCTGGCAAAGCTACTTACGATATACTAAAACCCCTTGCCTTAAAATTATTCCTGATTTTAAAAAGGATGAGTTTTGGGAAGCTAGCTTGAGGGTGAAACTAAAAATAAGACCTTATTATTTTTTAGCAGTATTTTTGCTCTTACTAATACTAACTGCTAAAAAAAGTATTTTAAAAAGAATAAGCTACAAAAAAAAGAAAAGTTTCAAATTTGAATTATAGGGAGGGATAAACTTGGAAAATCATCCGATTCAGTCGCTTATGAAAACTGCAATGGAGAATATCAAAGAGATGGTGGATGTCAATACAATAGTGGGTGATGCGGTAGAGTCTCCTGATGGGACGATAATAATTCCTGTTTCTCGGGTTTCTTTTGGATTTGCTGCTGGCGGGAGTGAGTTTGATAATCCCGATAGGCGGATAGAAAAAGAAGAAAGTTTGCCTTTCGGTGGAGGTAGTGGAGGAGGGGTAACTGTGCAACCTGTAGCTTTTTTGGTAGTGGGTCAGGGGCAGGTGCGAATGCTCTTGGTTGATCGTCACGCTATGTTAGATAGAGTGATTGATCTGGCTCCACAGTTGATTGTACAGATAGAAAATCTGCTACAAAAAAGAAATAAAACTAATTAAAGAGAGGTATCTAATAAAAGAGAAATAAAAGTTTTTTAAAATACACCGCCAGGTGTTATTTTTTTTCATATTTAACCAGATGACGCATAAATAATTATAAGTCTTATTTTGCAACGGAGGAATTGTTAGTGTTTAAAAAAAATATAATTTTCGTTTTAATCTTTTTATTGATTTTTACATTCTTAGTTAGAACAGCAGAAAGTTTGGAAATTACGGCTTCTTCTGCTCTTCTTATGGATAGAGATTCAGGAAGGATTTTATTTGAATTTAATAGCAGAGAAAAACGACCTATGGCCAGTACTACAAAAATAATGACCGCTATTTTAGCTTTGGAAATGAAAGAAATGCAGGAGGTGGTGAAAATAAGTTCTGAAGCAGTGAGCACTGAAGGTTCATCAATATGGCTGGAGAGTGGGGAATTGAAAACAGTGGAAGAACTACTTTATGGTCTAATGTTACGCTCAGGAAATGATGCTGCCGTTGCTATCGCTGAACATATAGCTGGCTCGGTGAAGGATTTTGCCCTTTTGATGACCAAGAGAGCTAGAGAATTAGGAGCAGTTAACACTACATTTAAAAATCCACATGGTTTGGATGAAAAAGATCATCTAACGACTGCCTATGACTTGGCATTACTTACACGTCATACTTTGTTTATTCCAAAATTCAGGGAAATAGTTAAAAGAGAAGATAAAAGAATAAGCTGGCCTGGGGAGCCGCAGCCGCGGATGTTGCATAATCAAAATAAATTATTGGCTATTTATCCAGGAGGAAATGGGGTTAAGACCGGCTGGACTACACCTGCAGGACGTTGTTTTGTAGGATCTGCTACTCGTGGCGGTCAGCAACTTATAAGCGTTGTGCTTGATGCTCCTGAGATGTGGGAAGATTCTACTGCTTTGTTGGATTATGGCTTTGAAAATTTTAAATATTATCGTTTTATAGAGAAAAACAAGCCAGTTAAAAGAGTTCCGCTAGAGAATGGTAGACAAAGTAGCATTGAAATAGAAGTGGAAAGAGATTTTAACTTTCCACTGCAGAAAAACGAAAAGAAGTATCTGTTTTTTTGCTTCAACATAAATACTCCTTTGAGTGCACCTCTGAGCAAAGGGGAAGTAGTTGGTAATCTTAATGTTTATTTGGGGAAAAAGCTTGTTGCGGAGCTGCAGCTGGTAGCAGGAGAAGATGTAGAGAGAGCAGGAATATATTCAATAATACTGCAAAAACTTAAAACTTTGTTTAACCGGGTTAGTTTAGTGAGAGACTAAAAATTGGGATTGGGAGGTTAAAAGTTAACAAAGATGGTTAATGTATTATGGTTGTTATTTATGTTAACGGGATTGGTAGTGGCAGTGTGGAGTGGGCGTGCTGAGATTGTGCCGGAAATAATTTTTACTTCTTCAGAAAAAGCGGTCTCCATTTCTTTAGGTTTGGTAAGTATAATGACTTTTTGGCTGGGAATTATGAAGATTATCGAAAAATCCGGCTTGATAAATTATATAAAAATTATCTTAAGACCTTTTGCTCAGATTGTTTTCCCTGGAGTTCCCAAAAATCATCCGGCTATGAACGGTATTTTAATGAATATGAGTGTCAATCTGTTAGGAATGGGTAGTGCAGCTACTCCTTTTGGTTTAAAAGCTATGCAGGAGTTAAAAAAAATAAACGGTAATTCTTCTACGGCATCTGATGCTATGTGTACATTTTTAGCTTTAAATACTTCTAGTTTAACTGTTATTCCTACAACTATAATTCAACTATAATTGGATTAAGAGCGGTTGCGGGTTCTATTAATCCGGCAGAAGTTATGGGGACTACGATATTCGCTACGTTTTGTTCTACGACGGTTGCTTTACTCTTAGATAGATTTTTAAGAAAATATTATAGTGACAAAAAAAGAAGATTGAGACAATGAGTGCGATTATTTCTATTTTGCCAGCCTGGATAATTCCTCTTTTAATCTTTATTACCCTGTTTTATGGTTATCTGAAAGGGGTTAAAGTCTTTGATACCTTTGTGGAGGGAGCTGCGGAAGGTTTTTCTACAGCTGTAAGGCTGATACCTTTTCTAGTAGCTATGCTGGTAGGCATTGGTCTTTTCCGTGAATCCGGAGCTATGGATATACTGATTTATTTTTTAAAACCGGTTTTAACCTATTTTGGCATTCCAGGTGATATCTTACCCCTTGCAATAATGCGTCCGGTATCAGGAAGTTGTTCTCTGGCTATTGTGACAGAACTTTTGTATTCAGAAGGACCTGATTCTTTTTTGGGGCGATTAGCATCTACTATACTGGGAAGTACAGATACAACTCTCTTTGTGATTACTGTATATTTTGGCTCAGTTGGAATTCGGCAAACAAGACATGCTCTGCCGGTTGGTCTTTTAGCTGACCTGACAGGATTTATTGCTGCTTTGATAATCTGTACACTGGTTTTTAGATGAGGTTATTATTTTCAATTCATAGTATATAATGTAACTATTCAACTACAGCCATTTTCCGGTTAAAAACCGGTGAACAATGGATCATAAACTGGTTGCCGATTACCAGTTACTGGAACTATTATCCGTAAACTGTAAACCGTAAAGTGGTATTCAATCTCTAACTAGTACGTTAGTGCCTGAATAGTTACATATAAAGTAACTACTCAGGCCTATTGAGCTGTTTTTAAAATTATCTCATGCGTTGCTCGCAAGCTGCTGCAGCAA
>CAZIRG010000067.1:0-8392 GCA_964541505.1 uncultured Syntrophomonadaceae bacterium
ACTTTTATGGGGAAGTATTTTCTGGAAAAGATTTGTTGCCTATGTGGGTTGCTGATATGGACTTCAGGGTGCCAGAAGCTGTTATTAAAGCAGTTATCAAAAAGGCTTAACATGGTATTTATGGCTATACTGGAGGGTTTGATTCCTACTATGAAGCCATCATCAATTGGGTTAAGAGGCGTCATAACTGGAAAATAAAGCAAGAGTGGATTTTTAGTTGCCCCGGTGTAGTGCCGGCCATGTACTGCTCAGTTAGGGCTTTTACTCATCCAGGTGACAAAGTTATATTACAGTCGCCGGTTTATTATCCATTTTTTGAAGCCATCAAAAACGTGGGATGTCAAGTTGTAAATAATCCTCTTAAGCTGGATAATGACAGATATAGCATGGATTTTGAAGATCTTGAAAGTAAAATCGACAGTAGAGTAAAAATGTTTATACTTTGCCATCCCCATAATCCCGGGGGAATAGTGTGGGATAAGGAAGAGTTAACAAAACTAGGTGAGATATGTATCAAAAACGACATCATAGTTATATCTGATGAGATACATAGTGATTTAGTGCTTAGTGGGAGCAAGCATATACCCTTTGCTGCCATCTCAGAAGATTTTGCTATGAGCACCATCACCTGCATAGCGCCTAGTAAAACCTTTAATATTGCAGGGTTGCAGGTTTCAAACGTTATTATAGCAAACCCCAAATTACAAAAAGAATTTAAAATTACTCTTGAGAACAATGCTGTTTCAGAGCCAAATATATTTGCTCTAACTGCTCTTGAAGCTGCTTACAACCATGGTGATGAGTGGTTAGACAGTTTAATTAAATATATTGAAGAAAACCATAAGCTTGTTGAGTATTTTATAGAAGTAAATATACCCCGGCTTAAGGTTGTCAAGGCACAAGCTACCTACCTTGCCTGGATAGATTGTCGGGAACTGGGAATGGATGCGGTAACACTTCAAGCTTTCACAGAGAAGGAAGCAAAGCTGGCTCTAACTCAAGGATATGTATTTGGAGAAGGTGGGGAGGGTTTTGTGAGAATAAATCTTGGTTGTCCTCGTTCGTTGGTGCAAGAAGCATTGCAAAGGCTCAAAAGAACTGTGGACACCCTATAGAATACCATGGTGATTGAGAGAATCACGAAGAGAGCTCCTGTATTTTCCTATTAGTAATATTGCCGGGTAGTTACAAATATTGAAGAAATTATGGCAGCTTTGTCCTAAGTGAAAGTCTAACCCGAAATAATTTTTGAATTTTCGTTAATCATATGATAAGTATATATTCGTGGGGGAATTCTGGAAAATGAGCATATGCTTTCCCCGTAATTTAGGAGAATAATTTGCACCACATTACCTAATAATAAGCAATAGCTCTTGATTATCAAATAAATAAAGGAAGGTTTACGAGTGAGCGTTGCTTATGTTTGTGAAATTTGTCAGAGAGAAATAAAAAGAGAAGATCTTGCTGGATTAGAGGAGATTAGCCCGAAAAGAAAGATTGACTACAAGGGGAGGGGAAGGTATAATTGCAAATGAAACAATAGGAAAAAGGATGGTCATGATTCCTTTCTGTCACGAATGCCATGCCGAAATTTGGGGAGAAGATGGTTTGTCACTTTACGCAGGAAATTTTTACATGCATTAGGGATTTGTAAATATAAGTCCTGAAAGTCTTGGCCTATGTTTGCTGGGGCTTTTTTGGCGTGTTTGGAGGAGGATGTTGTTTGCAGTTTTTGTTATCTGAGTTGAAGGATTTGCCGGAAATAAAAGAAGTCTTTGCGCAGCATGGATTGATGTCGGAGAAACAAGTCATGTTTGCAGGGTTGGAGGGTTCCTTAAAGCATGTATTTATGGGACTTATTCACCAGCGGAGCAGAGGGCCTTCTCTGATTATAACGGCAGATAATCTGGCAGCGGAGAAGATTTATGCTGATTTAGAGGTTTTATTTCCGGAAGAAGTAGAGATTTTCCCCGGCGAAAATCTGTTATATTTTTCAGAAATATTAGGTCGGAGTTCTGAGATTGCTAACACTCGTATAAAGGTAATGCAAAGATTGTTAGGGGAAGAGAAGATTTTAGTAGTAGCGCCTTTAACGGCTATGTTGCCACGCCTTCTTCCGCCTAATCTTTGGCAAGAGAAAATATTTTCATTTAAAAAAGGCAGCCAGGTAGATTTGAAGAAAACAGTTTCTAAGCTTTTTGATATCGGCTATCAGCGAGTTTCTATAGTGGAAAGACAGGGGCAATTAAGTCTCAAAGGTGGTATTTTAGATGTTTTTTCTCCCGGGAAATCCTGTCCTGTACGCTTAGAGTTTTTTGGTGATACTATTGAGTCTTTACGTTTATTTGAGCCGGAAACTCAGCGTTCCCGGTTAGAAATTGATTTTGTTACTATTGTTCCGGCACGAGAATTTTTTCTAGAGGATAAACAGGCTCGTCAAGGTGGTGAGAGAATTTTTTTGGAAGCAGAAGCTGTTGCTGCAAACTTGAAGAATGCAGGAAATATAGTCGGGTCAGAGAAGTTGGTAGATAAAATCCAGGAGATGCTCTTGCGGTTAAAAGAAGATAAAACTTTCCTAGGTATAGAGCAGTATTTTGCTAATTTTTATGGTCAAGGAAGTTCTATTCTGGATTACTTGTCGACGAAAGGTAAGGTTATCCTAGATGAACCACTACAGCTGCAAGAAACTTTCACAGAGATGAGTCAGCAACTAAAAGATATAGAAACATCCCTGCTGTTGCAGGGAGATATTTTGCCGTCTCAAACTGAATACTACTGGGATTTCTTTCATCTTTTACAACGCTATAGCGGTTGCATAACTGGTTTTTCTCTTTTCCCTCGCCAGAGTAAGTGTTTTCATTTTGATAAAATTATTAGTCCAGAGGCACGTACTTTGGTCAATTATCATGGGCAATGGGATATGTTATTAATGGAAATTGCTACCTGGCAGAATAAAAATTATCGTATTATTTTTGTTTGCTCTCGTGCAGAAAAGTCGGAAAGTTTAAAAACAATTTTAGAGGAAAATGGTTTACAGCCTTTGTTGTTACCAGAGATAACTCCAAGTACATTATTACCCAGGAGAACTCCTATTATTACCACCAGTCTGTTTAGTAGTGGTTTTTTATTGTCGGGGGCAAAGATGGTTTTGATTACCGAAAAAGAATTGGAAGCATATCCCGGGAAAGTAAGGGTAAGGCGTCGCAAAAAAGACGGTGTGTATTTAGCGGATTACAGAGAACTGAAAATAGGTGATTTTGTAGTACATGAGCAGCATGGTATCGGGAGTTATCAAGGGGTGCGAACTTTGCATATTGGTGAAACGGGGAAAGATTACCTTTTGATAAAATACCGTGGTACTGATAAATTATATATTCCTACAAATCAAATCGATATTATTCAAAAATATATTGGCTCAGAGGGGAAGGTCCCTAAACTTTCTGCTTTGAATAGCCAGGAATGGAGCAAGGCTAAGGCCAAGGTGCAGAGAGCAGTGGAAGATATAGCACGCGAACTTATCGCTCTCTATTCAGAACGAAAGGCAGTTGCTGGGCATTCTTTTTCACCTGATCAGGATTGGCAAAAAGAGTTTGAGGAGCGCTTCCCTTACCGGGAAACCCCGGATCAAATCAGGGCTATTGAAGAAATAAAAAAAGATATGGAAAAAGATCAAGTGATGGAGCGTCTTGTTTGCGGTGATGTAGGTTACGGAAAGACAGAAGTGGCTTTACGAGCGGCTTTTAAGGCGATTATTGACGGCAAACAGGTGGCTTTTTTGGTGCCTACTACTATTTTAGCTCAGCAGCACTTTCGCACTTTTCAAGAAAGATTCCAGGGATACCCGATAACTGTTGATCTTTTGAGTCGTTTTCGTACGGCGGCACAGCAGAAAGAAACCATAAAAAACCTTAGGAGAGGTAATGTGGATTTACTTGTTGCTACACACCGCCTTTTATCCGAAGATTTACGATTTAAGGACTTAGGGTTGCTTATAATTGACGAGGAACAGCGTTTTGGAGTCAAGCAAAAAGAGAAAATTAAAATGTTAAAGAAGAATGTTGATGTTTTAACCTTAACGGCAACGCCTATTCCTCGCACTTTGCATATGTCATTAGTAGGTGCACGAGATTTAAGTGTTATCGAAACACCACCGGAGGATCGATATCCTGTGCAGACTTATGTGGTTGAGTATAGCGACCTTTCTGTGCGGGAAGCGATATTAAGAGAAGTCCGCCGTGGTGGACAGGTTTACTTTGTTTACAATCGCGTGCAAACTATTGATAAATGGGTGGCACATTTACAAAAAGTTATACCAGGGATTCGTATTGGCGTAGGACATGGGCAGATGTCAGAATCTCGCTTAGAAAAGGTTATGTTGGATTTTTTGGAAAAGAAATATGACTTATTAATTAGCACCACTATTATTGAGTCAGGATTAGATCTTCCTAATGTTAATACTATGATTATTTATGATGCCGATAAGTTAGGTTTGGCACAACTTTATCAATTGCGAGGTCGGATAGGTCGCTCCAACCGGGTAGCCTATTGTTATTTAACCTACCAGAAAGATAAAATTTTGACAGAAGTAGCTGAGAAACGCCTGCAGACTATCAAGGAATTTACAGAGTTAGGAGCAGGATTGAAAATAGCATTGCGAGATATGGAAATCAGAGGGGTTGGTAATTTGCTAGGGGCAGAGCAGCATGGGTTTATGGCCGCAGTAGGTTTTGATCTCTATACTAAGTTTTTGGAGAATTCTATACGTACTTTAAAAGGGGAAAAAGCTTCTCCGGAAAAAACAAAAATTCGGGTGGAGTTAGAAGTTGATGCGTATATCCCCGAGAGTTATATTTATGATCAAGAACAAAAAATTGAAATTTATCGTAAAATTGCTCGGATTCAGGAAGAAGAAGATAGGAAAGATATACAGCTGGAAATGCGTGATCGTTATGGGTTATTACCTATTTCTGTTCGTAATCTTTTGAAAGTGGCTTTGCTTAAAAGTCGTGCTGCTCAGGTAGGGGTCAATGCGATCAAAGAAGAAGTTAAGATAGTAAAAATATCTTTATTGCCAGGTGTTCTTCTGAACAATGATAAGCTCTGGCAGTTAATTAGCCGAAGTAATGGAAAGGTTAAAGTATCTGCCGGAACACAGGGTTATGTCATTAAAGTTTTGCGCAAAGGTTTTTCTGACGAGCAATTATTGGATTTTTTATTAAAATTGATGGAAGAGTTGAGGAGTAATGTCAGCAAGGTTTCACAAGAGATTGTATAAAACTATAGAAAAAGATATATACTACGATAAAGGATTAAAATGTTTGTCTAGGCAAAAAAAGGAGGTAACTTGCTTGAAAGCAACAGGGATTGTACGTAGAATTGATGATTTGGGACGTGTAGTGATTCCTAAAGAAATACGGCGCACTTTAAAAATAAGAGAAGGTGACCCCTTGGAGATTTTCGTGGATCGTGATGGAGAAATTATTTTAAAAAAATATTCTCCTATCGGGGAATTAGGTGAATTTGCTCAAGAGTACGCTGATTCCCTACATGAGTCTATGAGACATGTAGCCATCATAGCAGACCGTGATACTGTGATTGCTGTATCCGGGGCGCCCAAGAAAGAGTTTTTGAATAAACCTTTAAGCATTGCTGTGGAAAAAGTTATGGAGAACAGACAAAAAGTTTTGATAAATGATACTGTAGAACATCCCTACTATCAAGAGGCGGATGAGGAGACCGGTTCTAAATTTACAGCAGAGGTTATTGCCCCTATCATCTCTGCAGGAGATACCATTGGCGCTGTTAGCCTAGCGACTAAAGAAAAAGATGTGAAGTTGGGGGATATTGAATTAAAATTGGTTGAAACCGCTGCTGGTTTTTTGGCTAAGCAGATGGAACAATAGCCTGTTGGCAGTTAGCAGCCTGCGGGCTGCAGTTACCAGTTAATAGGGGGCGGAGCTTTAGCGGCAAATCATGTCTAATCTCATCCAAAATGCTCCAATCGTTGTAGAGATTGTTTTAAAAGCCCAACTGTAAACTGTAAACTGTAAACTGTCAGCCGTAGGCTGACTGAAGGGTTAAGGTGAAATGACTCAGAAACATTCTTTTGTTAAGGGTATGCTGATTTTGTCGTTTGCCGGTATCAGCGTGCGTTTTATTGGGGCAGGCTTTAGAATTCTGTTGGCAGCTCTTATAGGAGATGAAGGCATAGGGCTTTATCAAATGGCCTATCCAGTGTACAGTGCCCTACTGGCTCTTTCTACAGCTGGTATGCCTATAGCTATTTCTAAGCTTGTTTCTCAGTATATTACTACGGGAGATTACCGGGGAGCCTATCGTGTTTTCCGGCTTTCTTTGTATGTTTTAGGTTTTAGTGGGCTGCTTATAACTATGGCTATGTTTTTAGGCGCAGAATTTATAGCGGAGCGAGTGGCTAAAGATTCCCGGGCATACTATCCTTTGATAGCAATTGCTCCGGCTATTTTTTTTGTTACAGTTATGTCTGCATGGAGAGGTTTTTTTCAAGGGCAGCAGAAAATGCTTCCTACTGGCCTTTCTCAATTATTTGAACAAATAGTCCGAGTAGGTGTGGCGCTGGGGTTAGTATTTTTCCTCTTTCCCTTGCGTCTGGAATGGGCTGCTGCCGGCGCTACTTTTGGGGCTGCAGCAGGTGGTATGGCTGGTCTATTGACTTTGTTAATTATTTATAAGCGACAGCGACAGCATTTCTTTGCGATGATGTCCCAACAGAAAGTTTATCATTATTTAAGGAAAAGGCAGATTTTTTATAGTATCTTTGCGCTATCACTTCCCATAACTTTGGGGCACCTAGTTATGCCGCTTATTGGTCTGGTTGATATGATGGTGATACCTATGCGTCTGGCAGAGGTTGGATTCGATGAAACTAGGCGTATGGCTCTTTACGGACAACTGACAGGTATGGCTATGCCTGTGATTTATATTCCTGCGATTATAACGGTGGCTATGGCTGTCAGTTTAGTACCGGCTATTTCGGAGGCGTTGGCTTTAAATAACTTTAGTTTGATTCGTTCTAGAGTTTCTTTGGCCCTGCGCTTAACCCTTTTGTTGGGACTCCCCTCTGCAGCAGGTCTTTTTATATTGGCGGAACCAATAACTTGGATGCTTTTCAATAATAGAGAAGCCAGTGTTTTCCTTGCTGTTATGGCTCCAGGGGTAATTTTTTTGACTCTTTATCAAACAACTGCCGGGATCTTACAAGGTTTGGGGAAAACTCGTCTTCCTGTTATTCACTTGTTTATTGGTGCTCTAACCAAACTGGCGTTAAATTGGTTTTTGACAGGAATTCCAGTTTTAAATATTCGAGGGGCTGCTATCGCTTCTGTAACCGCTTTTCTGATAGCTTCTTTACTAAATCTATACAGAGTGAAAGCAATAACAGGAATTAAAATAAATTATTCCCGGTTGCTTTTTAAACCATTTTTAGCTGTTACCTTTATGGGATTAGCTGCATATTTAGGCTATGCTTATTTTTTATCTCTCTTTGGAACGCTAGCCCCGGAAATATTCTCTCTGAGAGTAGCTAATGCTCTGGCTACTTTTATTGCTATAGGGGTAGGAATAATATTTTATGCTATATCCTTGCTCATACTAGGTATACTGGATAAAGATGATTTGGTGCTGCTCCCTCGCTTTGGCCCTAAAGTTTTGGTTTTAGCGCGTAAATTGCGTTTGATTAAATACTAAGGCAGAACTTGCAGACCCTCTTGAGAGTATAGAAGTCAAGGTTTTGGGAAAAGATAGAGTAAAAATTGTGTTCAATATAATTATTTTTCGATATTTTTTGCTAAAAGAAAGAAAGAGATAAAAAAAGAACAAATATAGCAAAAAATAAGGATTTACAAGCAGGAATTGTTAAAATTATCTCGAAATGTTTAAGTCAGAAAAGCTGTACGAGCAGTAATATCCAAATAAAAAAATGGAGGGAATTTAATGAACAAATCTGAACTTGTCAGTGCTGTAGCGGGAAAAGTTAGTTTAACTAAAAAAGATACCGAGAAAGTAGTTAGCGCAGTTTTTGAGAGTGTTAAAGAAGCCATGAGTGAAGGGGAAAAAGTTCAAATTATTGGTTTTGGTACCTTTGATGTGCGAGAGCGGAAAGCAAGGGAAGGTCGCAATCCGTCTACCGGAGAACCTATTCAGATTTCTGCAGCTAAAGTACCTACTTTTAAACCAGGTAAAGCTTTGAAAGATGCTGTAAGGTAGTTTTCGGTATTGTATTTTAACCTCAAGATTTTGGGTTTCTTTAGGGTGGTATATAAGTAAAATAATAGCAGATCTCTTTTAAGAGGTCTGCTATTATTGGTGCGCCCAGCATGGGCGTAGTCTACAGGGTGAAAGTCCCGAGCACCGA
>CAZIRG010000068.1:0-8347 GCA_964541505.1 uncultured Syntrophomonadaceae bacterium
AGTTTATAGCAATGCTTTTTTCTCATACCAGTCTGCTAGAAAATATAATAAGATTAAAGCTGTTAACTGGATAAGCAGTGCAGGGAAAAAGCCTAGGTACTGTGGGAGCCAGATTGCCTGCGTACTGGAAATTAGCAATTTATCCCAAAACTCAAAATGGCCGGCGGCCAATGTTGTGCCAATAATAAAGCCTACCAAGGAGACCATCTGCATAGAAAAACCTTCTCCTACTCGCATCAAGGTGCCGGAAGCACATCCCCCGGCGACAACCATGCCTGCCCCAAACATAATGGCCCCAAGTATTGTGTGGATACCAACGGGTTGAATTTGACCGGGAACAGCCTCTAAATCAAAGTTCAAGGGATTACCAACAGCTAGATATTGTACAATAAAAAAACCGACAGTTGAGATGATAAAGGCGATGATAATTGCTTTTAGAAGAGCAGTGCTTCCCATAAGCAAGGGGTCTCTAAAGCCGGCGGCAAAGCAAAACTTTGACCGTTGCATGGTAACTCCCAGCAAAATGCCGATTAGCCAGAGAAAACTGAACTTTGGATTATAGACTAACAGAACACCACCGGCAATTAATATGATAATAAGGACGTATGCGGCTAAAGGTGCCTGGCTTCTAATTTCCTTGATTTCTTGCTGCCTTTTCCTTTTTAATTCCTCTATTTTCCTGGAAGGCATTTCCCCACCTCCTAGTTTACGTGTGCGTTCATTATATAGCATGTGCGAAGTTTTTGCACCTGTTTTGCAAAAGAATCGCTTTTAGCAGCTAGTAGGTGGGTGGGAAGTCTATTTAAAGGTAAGCTCAAGCTTACCCTTTACCAAAATAGCGATAAGCTTCCAGAAAACGCTGCCCGCCTGTAAAAATAATCATGCCTGTGAACACAGAAAGAAAGATAATAACATGAGCTGGGAATAAGATAATCAAAGAAAAAACTATTAAAGTTTCTGCTCTTTCTGCCAAGCCGGCTTGGTAATAAAAAGTCTTTTCGCTCTTTTTACTGCTTATTGCTCCCACTGTCAAAAAGATGGAAAAAGAAAAAATTATGGAGCATAGTAAAAAAATACAAGCCATTTGTGTCGCTGGAAAGCGAAGAGCTACGACAATAATAAAAGTCATTTCTACCAACCGGTCAAAAAGCAAGTCCAGCAGGGTACCAAAGGGAGTAGTAAGTTTTGTCAGCCTAGCGATAGTACCGTCTAAAATATCTAGTAACCCTGAGAACCAGAGGAAGAGCAGGGACATAAATCTAAAGTCAAAATAAAAGAAGAGGGAACTGAGCAGGCCAACAATCAAAGCCAGAATGGTGACCTGCAAGGGAGTTACTTTAAATACTACCAGCACTTCTGCCAGTTTGTTAAAATAGGGCTGTATATATTTGCGGGCATGAGAGTCTAGCATTGTATTGCCTTCTTTGCTGAGAGTTTATTGATTGGCAACGGCTTCCAGCCATATTTCTTCGATAATAGGGAGGAGATTTGCTGGCATTTCTGGCAATCGGTGTGCCAGCAATTTGCTTTGAGGCAAGGCCCCTTTCCCTGTTTCTATAGCTGCAAAGAGTTGTTTCTCTTCTTCTGTGAGCCTAGCTGGATCTAAAACCGGCAAATCGCCCCAGTTTTGTGGGTCATATTTGGAAACTTGCATTTCCACACTGAGAATAGAGTTAATAACTGCCAGTGCTCCTGCTTTATTGGGAGCGTTGAACGGAATTGCTAGAAAGTGAGTGTTACCGACAGTGCCCGCATCAAAGAGGAAGGTCTGAGCAGTTTCTGGGAAGGAGCCGTCTTTGATCCTAGTAGCGGCGTAGTTAGGGTTATAGTTCATGGTTAACAAAACTTCCCCATTGGCAAACATGTTACTTAACTGTGCAATAGTTGCCGGGTATGTTTCTCCCTGACGCCATAAATATGGCTTTATTTCTAGCAAAAAGTCTATAGCTGGTTGAATTGCTACCCGCACTACTTCTTTGTTGGGCTCCATATGGAGAAACTGTTCGTGCCCAACGATCTCATAGATGATATTTCTAACAAATGCACTGCCTGTAAAATCGGGTGGGGCAGGATAAGTAATCTGCCCTGGATATTGTTTTGCCAGCTGCAGTAATTCTGCGTAAGAGGAGGGTGGATCGTCTAAACGAGCTTGATCATAAATAAAGACAAGTTGTGCTCTGCCATAAGGAGCTGAAAAGCCTTCTGTTGGAAAGCCAAAATCATATTTTACTTCCACTGATGAGGCATCCACAAATTGATTGAAATTTGGCAACCTGTCATTAAAAGGCCCGTATAGCAGGGCGCTTTCTTTCGCCGTGAAAAAATTCTCACCGTTTATCCAGATGATATCAATAGTTCCTTCCTCTACGGAGAGCTGCTTTTCGCTTAGCAGCATAGTAAGTATTTCATCTATATTCATAGGTATGCGATTTAGCTGTATATTGTACTGTTCCTTTAAGTGTGTGGCAAGCAAATTATCCAGCCAACTATTGACTGCTGGAGAGCCTCCCCAGCCATAAAAGTTGACCGTGTTTCCTGTCGCTTCTTCAAGAACTGCCTCCCAACCTGTCAGCTCTATTTCTTTTTCCGGGGGAGTAGTTTCTTGCTGGTAATTTTCACGACAGCCAGTTAGACCAACCAACCCCAGTAAAAGAGTTATTGTTAAAGCAAAAAATATTACTCTGCGCATGGTTTTCCTCCTAGTTAATTTTTTTAAATCTGTACGCCTTTTCTTTTCTGCAACCAGCCGGGTAGCAGAGAAATAAAGACAAAGAAGAGAGCTCCTACTCCTAAATAGATGAAAGTTGTGGTTAAGTCACCTTCACCAGCAACAATAGCACCGCCCATAAAAGTAAAGGCGATAGCTCCCGGGAGCATGCAAATCCAAGAAACCAGTAGATAAGTGGTAAAGTTGATCTTGGTTAGACCATAGGCAAAGTTTTGCAGGTTGAAGGGAAACAAAGGTACTAGCCTGGTAATCATTAACATTCTCCAGCCCTGTTTCTCCACACCTTCATCTATTTTCTTAAACAGAGGGTTATTTTCAACCCAGCCCTCAACCATGCCCCTGGCAGCATACCTGGCTACTAAAAAGGCTGCCGAAGCACCGAGTGTTGAACCGATTGATGCCCATACTGCACCCATAAGCGGGCCAAAAGCCAGACCTGCTAGGACGGCAATAGGTAGTCCGGGGAGAAAGAAAAGGCAGGCAGCAATATAGAGTACAACGTAGACAAGCGGACCTAGCAGACCAAACCCTTCAATCCAACCTTTTAGGTTGACCATGTTCTCAATGCTTATTTGTTGAAACAAGCCAAAATACTGCATTAGAAAAGCACCGACTGCCAAGATGGTAATAATAAGAACTAACTTTACGTAACTCTTCTTTTTTTGTTTAGTAGTCATAGTTACCTCCCTTTATTATAATATTTTGATTTAAAAAGGTTTTATTAGGGCGGAGGAAAAATCTCCTTCGCCCCAATAGGCATTTTAATTAAGTGGAAATTAAGTGGAAAACTGTGCAATTAGTTGAGTGGACCTGTTTCTATTGGCAGATCTTCGTGGAAACTCCACTCAATCCAGGAACCGTCATAGTTTTTCACATTTTCAAAACCCAGCAGTTCTGTCAAGGCGAAAGTAGTTAGCGAAGAGCGTACACCTGATTGGCAGTAGGGGATGACGGTTTTATCTGCAGTTATTCCTTTGGCTTCAAACATTGCTTTGAGTTCTGCGTAAGGTTTAAAAAGAGAATTGTCATCGATCAGCTCTGAAAATTCAACCCAGACACTGGTAGGAATTCTACCTGCACGGGTAGCTCCCGTTTTTTGTTTTTCTCCGGTAAACTCTTCAAATGATCTAGTGTCTAAGATAATGACATCAGGGTCATCCGTAGCTGCCTTGACATCATCCAAGGTTGCCAAGAGTTTGAGGGATTCCTGATAGGGGAATCTGTAGTTTACTGGTTCAGGATCCGGTCTTCCTAAAGCTCTTTTTATAGGCAGATTGGACGCATTCCAGGCGGCCATGCCACCGTCCATGAGCACTGTGTTAGGATGACCGAACCCTAACAGCTGCCAGTAGAATCTGGCCCCATCATGCATATCTTCGTGTGTGGTTACAATTATTTTAGTCTCGCTGTCAATACCCAAGTTGCCCAGCAGTTCTGCCATCTCTTCCCGGGTGTTTCTCATACCTCCAAAGGGATAAACCCCTTCAGCGGCGCTGTAATCACCTCTCCAGACATTAACAGCTCCCGCAATATGTCCCAGTAAAAACTGCTCTATTCTGCGTACATCAATAACTACGACATTTTCTCCGGCGGCAAGCATTGCTTGCGCCTGCTCTACACTGACCAGAGCGTCAGGATTGAAATAATCATCAAATCTGGCCGGACGCTCCACTACTATTTCTGGTGGTTCCTCTGCCACCGGCGGCGGGTCCTCTGCCGGTTCTTCTGCCGCTGGCTGTGCACCGCAGCCGGCTAAGCTAAATAACATGACCACTGCTAACAAAATTAGCAAAAGTTTTTTCACAAGTAAGTCCTCCTTTTTTTGTTTTATTCTTGAGACACCCTCAATAGAAACGACTTCCTGCACCAAAAGATTGTTTTTATCCAGACCTATGCCAGGCAACTCCTCCTTTCAAGTCTTCTTTTCAGCCTCAACTCAGCCTCACTGATTTACCGCAAGACTTTTATAATGGCTTTTTTAGTCTTATATCTGTTTAACCAGCTGGGGATTGGTTTAGCTGTTGCCGGGGGAAATTCTGATTTGGATGTCCAGGGACCGTTGAATATCAAATCCAATAGATGAACGGCCTCTTTCCCACCGCTAATCATGGAACTTCTGCAAGCAGCACAGTAAGTCACCATGTGATCAGATTCAACTTCTGCTGTCCTTTTTTTCATAATGCGCAAAGCCAAGTCAGGGTTTGCTGGTACTACCATACCACCAAAGCCACAACAGCGTGTAGTTGCTTTGGTGTGTGGCGGTTCTTCCGTTTTGTAGCCCAACTCTTTTAGGATCCATCTGACGCCCTCATGTATATCAGAACGATCTCTAGTGGAACAGGAATCATGCACAGCAAAAACAAGATCACTTTTTTTGCCTTCACCGACAACTTGTGCTGGTAGACCAATCTCAGGGAAGAGTGTCCACAAGGAAGTGATTTTTTGCTCCGGACTATATTGAGTCATGGTTAAAAAACAGGATTGACAGGCAACGATAATTTCTTCAGCCCCCAGCTTATCAATATCAGCTTGGACAGAGGCGTATCTTTCTTTAAACTTATCTACTTGACCAAGAGCTTTGGTTGGTTTCCCACAACACTTTAAAATTGCCCCGGTACCGGGTAGTTTTTCCTGCAGGTAAGCCAGCGTTTTTTCGATTAGATGTGGGGCGTAGGCAGACAAACTGCAACCAGGGAAGAAGATTCTTTTTATTAGTTTTTTATTAGCAGCCATTTTCTAAGACAACTCCTTTCCTTTAGGCGCTGGTTTGGTCGTGCCAAATATTTTAGAGAAAGCCAGAAGCTGGTGCATCTCAATGGCCTTATGACCAGCAATTGGTGATTTACCGTTGTTGGCTTTAACCATTTCTACTCTCATCGCCATAAAGTTCTCACTGAGCTTAAATTCCTTAGGACAAACGATAGTACACTGGTTACAAACATTGCAGGAATAAGGGATAAGAGGATCGATTTCTCCTGTCCGCAATATCTCAGCAAAGATATCCTTGGGACAGTCAGCAAAATCGTTCAACATTTCACATTCTTGCATACAGTGTTTGCATTCACATGCCAAACAGCGCGAAGCTTCTTCTAATGCCTGCTCTTCAGTAAAACCTAAAGCGACCTCCACAAAGCTTTGTATTCTTTTTTCTGGTGAGATGTTAGTAATAGCAACTCTGGGTTTTACTGGTTCATCTTCATCCAACTCTGTCTCCAACCAGGTTTCATAAGCCCCCTCGTGCTCACGGTCAAGGTGCATATCTAAGCCATTTAAATCACGTATAATGGAAGTGGCTGCTTTTCTGCCTTCAGCCATAGCTTCAACAACGATAACAGAACCCCCGGTGGCATCTCCAGCTGCAAATACTTTTTCCAGACTGGTTTGTAATGTTACTGGATCAACTTTAATCCTGCCGTTTGGTTGTAACTCCAGCATGCCTTTTGGCAAAAAAGTATGGTCAACAGATTGTCCGATAGCCATGATAATGTTATCTGCTGGCAGCACTTTTTGGATACAGGTGTCAAAAGTAGGGTTAAATTTTCCGGCAGCATCAAAAACAGTTATGCATGAATTCAGAACAAGTTCTTTTACCTTGCCTTTATCCCCAACGATCTTTTCAGGACCAAAAGCTGCATGAACGATAATGCCTTCTTCTTCGGCTTCTGCCACTTCCCAGTCATGGGCGGGCATTTCCTCTTTTTTCTCCAGGCAAACCAAGTGTACCTTTTTAGCCCCGAGCCTCCTGGCAGTTCTGGCAGCATCAATGGCTACATTCCCCCCACCTATTACGACCACTTTTTCCCCTAAGGAGACTTTTCCTGTCAGACTTGCTTCTCGCAAAAAGTTGACAGCGTCAAGAACGCCCTCCAACTTGTTCCCTTCTAGGGGGATGATGATGCCCTTGTGTGCTCCAACGGTGATTAAAACAAAATCATAGTTAGTTGTAAGCTCTTCAAAGGAAATATCCTTGCCTACTTCCACACCCATTTTAAACTCAATGCCCAGTTTGTGTAAAAAACTATACTCAAAATCTATAATTTCTCTGGGCAAACGATACGCAGGAATTCCTACACGGAGCATCCCTCCCACTACTTGGAGCTTTTCAAAGATAGTAACTTTGTAGCCTTCTTTTCTCAGGTCGATGGCTGCTTGCGCACCAGCAGGACCGGCTCCGATGATAGCTATTTTGCTGTTTTTCTCTGTTTTGATAGTGGTATCCCAGTCTGTGTCAGCATCACAGCGGTCAGCAACAAACCTTTTCAGAGCAGCTATGGCCATAGGATGATTTGATTCGCTTTGTTTGCATTTGTCCTCACAGGGATGAGCACAGACTCTGCCGAGGGACGCCGGCAAAAAAAGCTTTTCACGGATAAGTGCCAGAGCTTTCTTGTGCTCGCCATCGGAGATGAGGTCGACATAACCCTTGACATCTGTGTGCATCGGACAGGATGCTTCGCAATAGGGAGGTGCGTCTCCCATACAGTCATCAAAGATTTCCTGCATCTTGGCCAAGGTTTCTTCTGGGTAAATAATTTTCACAAAACTCCTCCTTTTTCTGAAATATGGTGGTAATCCCTTTTGAAAAATAATGTGGACTATCAGGGTAGTTTAGGAAAGAAAGGTCGTGCGCTTGTTAAAAAAAGCACAAACCCTCTTGAGATAATTATATCACAAAGGAGGGAGGAATGGCTATAACCGATAGTTATATAACATAGCGATAGTTTATTTGTAGTCAGACCTCCAAAAACATAAATCAATAAAAAATATCTTCTTACAATAACTACTTTTCTTTCACTTTGAGATACTTCTTTTTCCCCACAGTCCTTCCCTAGTTTTGCAGTAACACAATAAGACCAATTCGCCTAAAACCGCGACCGATTCCGCTACGATGTACTGTATCATACTGACCTGTCTAGAAAAAGCGGCTATACTAACGGTATTCCCCTAGATCGGATTAATTGGGGCAATTATGATCTTTTGGCTATTGACGAGTCACACAACTTTAGGAATAACGAAGTTAGAAAGGAAAAAGAGACCCGCAAATATTAACCCTGTTCTTAATATAGAAAAAGGTGTAGAAGAAATATTTCGCCGGGCCAGACGGCATTTAACAATTGGTCCAAATTACCCATGACCATGAGAACTACTGAAGTTCTGCTGGAAATGCTAGACTTTGACTTTTTTGAACTGCTGGATAGTGTTACCATTGCCCGTTCCAGAAAACATATCCAGAAATATTATGATACAAAAGAAATTGGACCCTTTCCGAAGCGTTTAAAACCTCATGGACAGACTCCGCTGGCGGGAAGACTTGGAGCGGGACCGTAAAGTTTTTGTCAATTTACTAGAAGAGATGAAGAAGATCACACCGGAACACGATAAGAAGCTTTCTACTCTCAAAGAAGTGATTACCCACAAAATAAACAACCCCATTAATTCGGGTAACAAGAAAATATTAATTTTTACGGCCTTTGTGGATACAGCGTGCTTTTTGCCAATTTACCCATTAACAAAACCCTGCGTCCGGTAAAGGAAGAAAGTGTGGACTGGGAGAATACCGGCAATTTGTATATTGAAGGAGATAATCTGGAGGCCCTTAAGATCCTGCAGGAATCCTAT
>CAZIRG010000069.1:0-8257 GCA_964541505.1 uncultured Syntrophomonadaceae bacterium
TTTTCCATATTCTTCGTGCCGCTGTTCCTTTTTGTGCTTATTTTTATCATTGGCGACGGCGATGAACCTGCTTTACATGTTGGCATAACTGACCATGACCAAACTCGCTTTACAGAAATTTTTACTGCTGCCTTAGAAGAGAATAACACAGTTATTTTTTTAGCTGAAGAAGAGGTGCGCGAGGCGCTTCTAAACAATGAAATAGCTTACGCTGTTAATATTCCTGCAGGTTTTACGCAGGAACTCATCAGCAATAAAAAACCTTCCTTGGAAGGGATGCATTTAAAAGCAAGCGATGCAGCCTATACCACTATTTTTTTTATCGAAAATTTTATGAATGCCGCTGAAAATATTGCCAGGGTAGCAGAAGGCAACAAGGAGCAATTTTACAAAGGCCTAGCTGTTTATATCGACGGAAACTTTACCTTGGAATATAAATCCTTGGCCGAGCAAGGTCTAGCAAAAGGCTGGACGGTGGTAAGTGTGGGTCTACTTTCTTTCAGCATGCTTTTTTTCTCTACCTCTACTGCCGGCTTACTGGTAGATGACAAGAAAAATAAGACATTCTATCGTTTACTGGCTGCACCACTTAGCAGACAACAATATATGTCGCAAAACATAGTTTCTTTTTTGCTCATCTCCCTATTACAGCTGGCAATAGTTTTTGCTATTCTAAAATTTGTCTTCTCTCTGGATTTTGGCGGTGCGCTTGGAGAGTTATTTCTGCTTCTGGCTATCTTTTCACTGGTCAGCGTCTCTTTTGGTGTTGCCCTGGCCGGATTTGCCAAAAACCACAACCAGCTTTCCACTATGTCCACGCTCCTAGTAACCCCGATGGCCATGCTGAGTGGCGTCTTCTGGCCAAGAGAGATTATGCCTGAACTTATGCAGGCCATAGGTAATTTCCTGCCTCTCTCCTGGTTAATGCATGCTACCGAGAAAATTATTCTGGGCGAAGGGATTATAGCTGCCTACAGAGAAGTTGTTGTTTTGTTGCTGTTTGCGCTGGTGTTTTTCCTTGCGGGGTCATACAAGAAAGTAGAAGAGAATTAAGAAAAATGAAAACAAGGAGAAATTACAATGTTTGCCTTTAAAAGTCGCTGGACAATCGGGGTAGCTACAATTGTATTGGGGCTGGCTTTATTGCTGGATAACTTTGGGGTCTATGATATAGACATTTCGGATGTCGTTTGGCCGCTGTTGTTTGCCCTCGTCTTGGGGGGCTGGGGAATAGAGCTGCTCTTTGACAGGAATGACACCACCGCCAAAATCACTGGGGTCGTTCTCGTATTAGTCGCCCTAGCTATTTTCGGGAGAGAAATGGAGTGGTTTTATTTTGACATGTCGTTGTTATGGCACACCCTCTGGCCGCTTCTTCTGATTTTCATTGGTATCAAATTATTGTTCAACATAAAAAGCGGCGGGAAAATAGCTTTCATGGGGGGCATTGAAATCGATGATAAGGGCTGGCAACTGAAAGATGATTCCTACCTAGCTGTTATGGGAGGCGTCGAACTGGATTTAACAACAGCTGAAATTCCTGATGGCACAACGGAGGTTAATTTAACAGCAATTATGGGAGGCATTGACGTTGATGTTCCGGATAATGTCAACATAATCTGCAAGGGAAGCGTACTGCTTGGCGGGATAGAATTTTTGGGCAAAGATTCCGGAGGCATTTTTGCCACACTGGAAAAAGAACACCGCGTAGACAGCCCTAAAACAATAATGATACAGGCAACAGCAATTATGGGTGGCGTAGAAATTAACTTAAGGAGGAAATCCTAATGGCTCAACTGAATCCTACCTCAGTATCGCCACAGGAGCGTATTGAAATACTGGATATTATCCGCGGCTTTGCCCTTTTTGGGGTTTTGCTGGTCAACATGTCTTTTTTTAAATCGCTCCTTGCCACGCCCCCCAAATCACCACTGGAATCTACCGCTGTGCTTGATCAGTTGGCTGCTTGGCTGATTTTGCTGCTGGCTGAGGGGAAGTTCTTCGTTATCTTCTCTTTCTTGTTTGGACTTGGTTTTTATATTTTCATGGAACGCACAGAAATGAAAGGGCTGGATATCGCACGGTTATATAAGCGCCGCTTGTGGGGACTCCTGATTATCGGGGTCGTACATTTGATTTTCATCTGGTCGGGAGATATCTTGTTTGCCTATAGCATTGCAGGCTTTTTCTTGCTACTTTTTAGAAAAAGAAAAGACGCTACCCTGCGCAAGTGGATTGTAATATTACTGTCCTTTGCAGCTATAGCTACATTTTTTATTTACTTGTTGGGGGTTTTTGCTACCAAGCTTGCTGGCGAAGACGCAATGCTGTTTCACCTAAAAGAAATGGCTCTTACACTACAAACCGGCACCTATGCTGAAATTCTTGCCAGTCGCTTCTCCAATGAAGTACTAGCCATTCTGCTCATAAGTACTCCCTTTATCGTGGTTGCTGTACTCCCCCTGTTTTTGATGGGATTTTATGCCGGGAAAAAACAAGTTTTTAGAAGAACGTTTAGAAGAACGACTGAACTTCTGTCATCTTTCCAAAAAGTACGTAACACCAGCTTTTTAGCCGGAGTTTTTATGTCGCTACTCTTTATAGTACTGGAAATCGTTAATCACGGTTCATCTTCTGGCTATGGCTCATCACCCTGGTTACTCCCGGCTCTAAGCGAAGTTCTCAAGTACTTTACCGGTATAGTGTTAGGTACCTTTTATGTCTCTTCCTTGGTTCTTCTTTACACCAAAGATACTGGCAGAAAAATAATTCAGCCGCTCGCCTATGTCGGCAAAATGGCTCTTACCAACTACTTGATGCAATCAATCATTTGCGTGCTGATTTTCTACGGCTTCGGACTAGGAATGTTCGGACAACTAACTCCCTTCGAGGGACTACTCCTAGCCATTACAATTTTTGCTGGTCAAATTATATTCAGCAGCCTGTGGCTCAAACGTTATGCCTTTGGACCATTTGAATGGGTTTGGCGCATGTTCACCTATAAAAGGAGATTTGCAATTAAAAAGAGCTAGCGCAGATGTTGATTTTTTAAGAAGCCATGTAGCAGTTATATCTTACAATACCTTAAAAGAAGAAATGAAAGGAGGCACTACTTCTTTAGCAGAAAAGCTTGTCCAAGAGGGTGCCTTTACAGAAGATGCCGCTATATCCATGGGTGTGATTAAAAAGCAAGAAGAAGAGCAAAGAAGCAACATTTTTGCAGAAGGTTCACCTATCTCTATATTCAGTGGCAGTTTTACCAAGCGACTTCTGTTGGGCTGAGTCCTGATGAATATACGGTATTTAAGGAATGGATTATAGCAAAAGGGTTTAGCGAAGAAGATTATCCATATGAAGCTGTTCGTTTAGTAATGGCGGAAACACCACTACACTATAGAGCTGAAGTTAAAATTGATAATGACTGGATGTCCTTTGACAATTATAGAAGTGAGAATGAGCAGGCTAATCAATATACCTTTGTTGTAACAGACTGGCAAAAGGGTAACCAAGATGAGATTTTTAATGATTATGTTCAAAGAATCAAAAATGGTGAAGATTTAAGAGGTGATGAAACTGTCTGGCAAACCTACAATGGATTTCTAGAAGGCAGATTGATTAAAATTGAAATGGGTGAGCTTGAAGCGTATTTTGGAATAAGTGATGACCTAGGACAAGAAAAAAGAGCTACAAACATAGACGAGTTATTGCAAGGTTACGGCTTAATACCTTATTTAAGCTCTAAAGAAAAAGTATTAGAATTTATGGGGAGCCCAGATTGGCTGCTGGCTGAGATTGATGACTTTATGCAAATGAAAGAAGATATTGAAAATAATATGAATATCAACTTTTATATAATTGCTGATATTATATTATCGTCGAAAGAGGACGAGTTAATATACGCTGTATATTCTGAACAGTATTTAGGCTATACTGGAGAAAGTATTAGCGAAAAAATATTTAACGACTATATTAAATGATATTAAAGGAAAGGATAGGGGCAAGCGGGGAGGGTTCTTGCTTGCTCTTTCTTCTCTTTCCGCAACCTTACCGTAAAGGAATACTCTTCTTCAACTATATCCAGCGAAGTTATTATTGCACCCCTTCTTTGAACTTACAATCTTTACTTTTATTCCCTTTAATGTTTTCTGTTTTAGCTCTATTTTTCCGACCTGAATTATTATGGAACCTCCTTTTTTTTGCGTATCTCCATCTCCTCGCCATTTGTTTTTCACCTAAAAATGTGCTATACTTATTTATGTGGAGGTGATACTTTTGCAACGCCAAAATATTACGTTGTCAGTTCCCAAAGATATTTTGAAAAAAGTAAAGCATCTGGCAATTGAAAAACAAACCTCTGTTTCAGGTTTGTTGGCAAAAACACTTGAAGAGATTATTACTAAAGATGAAGCTTATACTAAAGCAAAATTAAGGCAACTGGCAATAATGCAGGAAGGGTTTGACTTGGGCTTAAAGGGGAGTATCAACTATCAGCGAGAAGAATTATATGACTGAGAATAAGAAAAAACAGTTTGTTGATACTAATGTTTTTTTATACGCTTATGATAATTCCAGCCATGAAAAACAGGGCAATGCCCAAAATTTAATTTCCTATTTATGGGAAACAGACCAGGGGAAACAGACCAGGGATGTTTAAGCATACAAGTATTACAAGAATTTTACGTTAACGTCACAAAAAAAATACCAAAACCTTTGTCTCCAATGCAAGCCAAACAGATTATACAGGATTTGGGTTGTTGGCAGTTTTATTTACCCATGGTTGAGGATATTTTAAAAGCAATAAATATTCAACAGCGTAATCATTTGTCTTTTTGGGATGCACTAATTATTTGTAGTGCAAAGAGCTTGGATTGTAAAATCATTTGGAGTGAAGATTTAAGCAGTGGACATTTTTATGAGGGCATACAAGTACTCAATCCTTTCATTTACAGGAAATCCGAATGCAAGTAAGCTACCTTCTTTTTTCTTCTGGGAAAATCAAAAATTTTACAGGTTAGTTTGGGAACAAATATTCAAAACGGCTCAGATAGCGATGAATATACGCTGTTTGAGCCGTTTTAACTTGCAAAACTTCTGACCAATCCAATCAGGAACCGTCCCCGGTGGCTGGCACTTATTCATAGAGCAGCCTTAGCATTTCTATAAGTTCCCCCAGATCAATTCCAAGCATTTTACTTTCATCTACAATTATTTCGATTTTATCTTCAATTATTTTCTTTCTTTTTTCATTTAAAAGTTCATCGTTTTGCGTAGCGACATAGGAGCCCTTTCCAGGGATAGTTTTAATAAACCCTTCTTTTTCTAATTCCTCATAGGCTCTCTTTGTTGTAATTACACTTATTCTAAGTTCTTTTGCCAGACTTCGTATTGATGGTAGCACTTCACCACTGGCAAGTTCGCCTTGCATGATTGCTCTTTTTATTTGAGTTGCGATCTGAAAATATATCGGGTCTGATGTCGTGTTTGATATCGCTATATACATAGTATCACTACTTTTCTAGTTTCTAAATTTCTTAGCTCTTTGTGTACTTCGCATTTACAAATATATTTCCTTTTTCTTAAATACGAGGCTTGATATCCCAACCAAACATAAGCTAGCTATTGCTGGTATCAAAATATTTTTAATAGCCAAGCCTCTACCTAAAAGTATAGAGCTAGAGTCCATATAGTAAAAAAAAGATAAGTATCTTAATATACTTTCGCTTCCGGCTGCTTGCAGGAGAAGGGTTAAGGTGTAGGAAGCCAAAACAAATCCAATACCTACCATCAAGGCACGATTATAATCAGCAAAAAAGATGCTAAGTAAAAGTACTGCGCCCCCTAAAGCAAGATTTACTACAAAAATGTTTACAAAAACAAGAAAGTGCTTCAGCAGATCCACATCATGCCCATAAGCAATTAATGTGATAGCAAGAACTATAAACACTGTAGCAATTAGCACAAGCGAGAAAATAGCAAACATTAAAAACCTTACATAAATTAATTTCCATCTTTTTATAGGTAAGGAAAGGGTGAATTCCATAGTTCTTGTATCTATTTCTCTACTTACAATCCCACACACAAAACTAATAGTATAAAATGCAAGTATAAGAGAAAGTGCCGAATACAAATTCATTTGTAACCAGCCGTCAATAGTTCCCGTAAAGGCAGCGTCTCCGACCATAGCAGAGAGAGCTTCGGGTAAATCTTCAAACACTCTGGCAAAATCTAAAGCAGTGTCTTCTCCCGGAAAAACTGCAACTGTAAAAACCCCCATAAGTGCTAGCAAAACAGACCAAACCAGCAAACTGCCACGACTTGTTAGCCATTGTTGCTTCATTAAAGCCCTCATTGATTGCTCCCCTCCTCTGTGATTTTATAATAGTTCATGAATATTTCCTCTAAGGATAGTTCCTCTATAACAATATCATCAATCTCTATATTTGCTAACACAGCCATAACCGCATTAATGTTGCCAGCAATATCAAATATTACTTTGTTATCGCTCTGTTGTTTAAGATTAAAGATGTACTGGCACTCTGTTAAATTGCTGACCTTTCCTTGATAGTGGATAGTCACTCTCTTTACTTTTTCCTTTTTTATTCGTTCCATTGTATCAGTCAAGACTACCTTTCCCTTACGAATCATAGTTACCCTATCACATATTAGCTCAACATCGCTTAATACATGAGAGGACATTAATATTGTCCTTCCTCTACTTTGTTCTTCCATCATCAGTTCCTTAAATATGTTTTGCATTAATGGGTCTAGGCCAGTAGTGGGTTCATCTAAAAGAATTAACTCTGGTTCGTGTAGTAGCGTTTGTATAATCCCTATTTTTTGCCTCATCCCTTTGGAACAGTCTTTAATTTTTTTTGATAAATCTATATCAAGCACCTTTACAAGCTCTTTCTTTCTTGCTTTGGCATTCACCCCTCTAGCGAGCATAGCAAAGTCAACAACTTCATTCCCTGTCATGCTACCCGGATATACAATATCACTTGGCAAATAGCCTAGCCGCTTACGCTGATCAGTATTGCTCTTGGAAACCGGCTTCCCCCACATTAGAGCCTCTCCGCCTGACTTTTCAATAAACCCCAATAATATTCTAATGGTAGTAGTCTTACCGGCACCATTTGGACCTAAAAACCCGTGAATTTCCCCTTCTGCAACATTAAAGCTAACATCGTCAAGGGCTTTAAAATTACCATAATTTTTTACTAAATTAGTTGTTTCAATAACCAAAATTCTCACTCCTCTTCAAGCCAAGTACTGTTTTGCGATACTTGGCAATTTTCTTTTTGTATATTTTTATAACAACTCCGGCAATGTGGCTGAAATCCAGACAACCATGCGTGTCGTACATCGTATATACTGTATATGTTTATTATACACAGTCGTCAGTTCTTGTCAAGTCTTTTTTTATTCAGTCCACTGGGGATCAGTCCACTGGGGACGGTTCTTTTTTGACACGTCTTTTTTGACACGCAAATCTAAACGTGCTGGGATTAAAAAGGGGAAAGCAATAAGGGGGTTTATTGCTTTCCCCTGCAGAAAAAAATAAAGGAATATATCTCATATATCTCCAATCGATCCAAAAAAGAACCGTCCCCAGATACACGGCTACACTTATCCTTTATCGATAAAAAACTATTGCATAACAATAAATAGTATGTTATACTCTCCTCATATTAGGGTTTTTGCTGAAGTAAGGAGGGTTTGACCATGTGGAGTGACCAGAAATCTGTTTTGCTCAGCCAGATTGGCGTTCTGTTTTTTGCAGGTGTGTTGCTGGTAGTTGCTTTTTCTGCCCCTTGGCTGGTGCGGTGGCTAATTGATTTTTCACGTGCAGACTTACAGGGGACAGAAGTGCTTTTTTTTGTAACGATTTATATCGGGTTCGTACCAGCAGCTGTGCTCTTGTACAGTCTGTTTCGTTTGCTCCGGCGTGTGGCCGCTAAGCAAATGTTTCTGCCGGAAAATGTAGAGCACCTGCGGCGTATTTCTTGGAGTTGTTTCCTCGGGGCAGCGGTTAGCCTGCTCGCAGCATTCTACTATTTACCTTGGTTGCTGGTAGCGGTGCCAGCGGTATTTGCGGGGCTAATAGTACGAGTGATCAGGAACGTGGTAGCGCTCGGCGTGAAACTGCAACACGAATCAGACCGCACTATATAGGAGGGGAGTGCCGTGCCAATCATCACTAATTTAGACGTAGTCATGGCCAAACGTAAAATATCCTCCGGCGAACTTGCCGAAAAAA
>CAZIRG010000070.1:0-2870 GCA_964541505.1 uncultured Syntrophomonadaceae bacterium
AAATTGTTCATACCTTTACCCCCCGTCCCTTACTGAGTCACTTAGTCACTTAGTCACTTAGTCACTCTTCGTCCAATACCTCTCTCATAGCTGCCACTACTGCCGGGTCAAACTGTTTTCCTTGGCAGCGCTCTAATTCTGCCAGTGCCCATTCACAAGAAAAAGCTTTCCTGTAAGCCCTGTCAGAAGTCATGGCATCGTAGGCGTCCGCCACCCTGATAATCCTGGCCATCAGGGGTATGGAAGTACCACTGATACCTTCCGGATAACCACCGCCAGCATAATCCTCGTGGTGCCAGAGAACTGCTTCCAGTACTTCCGATGGAAACTTGGCTGATTTAAGAACACTAACACCTATGCCGGGATGAAGTTTAATTTCTTGGTATTCTGACTCTGTAAGCTTACCTTCTTTGAATAATATAACCTCTTTTATCCCTATCTTACCTATATCATGCAAAAGTCCACTGATATAAGCCATCTCTTGTTCCTCTACTGTCAGCCCCATTTTTACAGCTATAGCTTTCACCCAGTTTGCTACTCGCTCGGAATGTCCTTGCGTATATTTATCCCTCACTTCCAACACAGTTACCAGAACTTGCACAACACTTGCTTTTAAACTGAGCGCCTGTGCCTGCCCGGCAACAGTCCTGACTGTAAACATAAACTGCCCTATTTCCTCCATAGATTGACTTAACAGGTTCAAGGAAGGTGTTGTTTCTTCTTGTGCTGACTTTTCTTCTTCATTTTTCCCTTCTAACACCATGTATTTGCGCCAAGTTTCTTCATCCACTCCCTCGCCGTTAACTGCCGACTGCATGGACAATACAGCAATATTCTCTGCCAGCACGTCTACAGTATCCGACATTTTATTTACTGTAGATGTGATTTCAACAGTTGACAGATCCTCTTGTTCTAGGCGAAGAAGCAAAGACTTGGCAGCGGCTGTCACTTTAGTACTAGCTAGTGCTGTCTTATTCACCAATTCCTTAACGTTAGAACGCATTTTATCAAAAGCCGCTGCCAACCGGGCAGTTTCCAAGGTAGCATCCATATCAGTCATAATTTCAGTGCTTAAATCACCACGAGAGAGGCGCTTGGCGGACGCAGTCAACTTCTTCAAAGGAAGACTTATCACGGCAGCAGTGTACCACCCCAAAATCAAAAGCAACAGCGAAGCACCCACAATCACTAGCCTTATATGCCTAGTTAAACCATCTATCTCGGCAAAAGCTTCCTCCCGGTCAACAGCAATAACCAGAAGCCAATCAGTTAGAGGGACTAGGTTAAAAATAGAAATGGTTTCCCGCCCCTGAAAGTAGTACCCTACCCGACCCGATCTTTGCTGTAGTGCTAGGCGAGAAGCAGTAGCTATCTGGGGCGAAATAAGTTCGCCTTCTACACTGGAATCAACTAAAAGCATCTCAGCGAAAGGATGAGCTATAATAATGCCGTGCTTGTCCAACACAAAAACACGACCACTTTCGCCAAACCTTAATTCATTTATCCACTCCGACAGTTCATGCAACGAAACACGGGCATGCAAAATACGGTATAATTGGTCCTGCTTAAATATAGGTACGGCTACCATTATCCTTTGCAAGTCAGGGAAAACTCGGGAAAAATCCGGCTCGGATAAATAATATGGCTCCCCTGCCAATATAGCCTGAAACCAAGCAGCATCTCCTCGGTCGGTTATTGATTCCAAGCAATCGACCTCTCGCATTTTTCCATCCATATCTACTAAAGAGAATGAAAAAAATAAACTATCAGCCTCCCTTTCTCTCTGTAAGGCCTCGTTCAAATAAGCCAGTGCCTTATAGATATCTTCTTCCTGCAAAACAGGAGCATAGCTCATACTAATAAGCGTCTTTAAGTAACCGTCCATTTTTTCATTCAACAGCTGACTGGCAGTCAGTGATTTTCTATCCAACACTAGGCAAAGTTGCTCTTCCTGAATCTGCCTAGTCCGATGAAGAATTATTTCGCCGGTAACTACCAAAAATAATATGCTTACGAGCAATAGCCCTATTATTTTAACCTTGATACTCCTAGGTTTTTTATGGCGAGGGGAGATACCTCCTCTTAAAAGGAGATGTGTCCCCTTTCTATATAACAAACACTTTTCCTTCAAGTTGAAAATCATGGACTTTATTCCCATCTATTATCATCAGCTCCTTCAACACACCTAAAACCCAAAACTCAAAACTCAAAATCGCCTTGAGCTGCCGGCTAAAGTTTCACCATCTTATTTTTAACAGCATACAAAGCCGCCTGGGTGCGGTCATCTACCTCTATTTTGCGGAATATATTTGTAAGGTGATTCTTCACCGTTTTTTCACTGATAAACATTTCCTGTGCTATTTCTTTGTTGCTCTTTCCCCGGGCAACATGTTGCAATGTCTCAATTTCTCTCGGAGTCAGCTGTGGCTGGTTTTTACTCGTTCTGACAATGCGTCGAAACTCCCCCAGAACTTTTTGGGTGATACCGGGGTGAAAAACTGCTTCTCCCATAGAAACCTTGCCAATAGTTTTAATCAGTTCATCAACACTGATATCTTTTAAGATATAACCAGAAACACCTGCGTTGACCAGCTCATAGACATATTCCTCATCCTCATGTATGGTAAGTGCGATTATTTCTATCTCTGGGTAGCTATTTTTAATAAGCTTCGCCGCTTCAATCCCGTTCATCACCGGCATATTTATATCCATCAAAATAACTTGGGGTGAAAGCTCTCCTGCCAGTTTAACCGCTTCCAACCCATTGGCTGCTTCGCCGACCACTTTTATGCTCGGCTCTAAGGACAGGATTTTTTTCAGCCCATCCCGAATCAACGCATGATCATCAACCAACAACAACCTTATTTCCT
>CAZIRG010000070.1:2970-8018 GCA_964541505.1 uncultured Syntrophomonadaceae bacterium
ACCTCCAATTTGACTGGTATCTGAACCCTTATATCCGTTCCCTTTTGTGGCACTGTAACTACCTTGAAAGTACCTTCCAGCAATTCCACTCTTTCACGCATGCCGATCAAACCGTAGCTATCACCAGATTTATCTCGCATTACCTGTTCCAAATCAAAACCGCAGCCATCGTCTCTTACTCGTAAATTTATGTTTTCCAGCGTCTGTTCTACGTGAACAGTAACCCTCTCCGCCTGCGCATGCTTTCGTACATTGTTTAAAGATTCCTGAACTATCCGGAAAACAGCAATCTCTAGCGTGCTGCCCAACCTCTTCTGACTGCTCCCCAAAGATTGAAAATCAACAATCAGACCGGTCATCTCTTGCAACTCCGCAATATATCTTTTTAAAGCCGGTACAATTCCCAAATCGTCCAGCACCATCGGACGAAGATCGAAAATAATCTTTCTTACATCCTGTAAGCTGACTTTTACCAGATTTTTTAATTCTACCAGTTCTCCTTTTACACTTTCAGGTTTTATCTCCAGTAGTTTCTCGCATATTTCCACTCTCAAAACAACATTAGCCATGGATTGCGCCGGACCATCGTGAATCTCCCGGGCTACTCTTTTCCTTTCTTCTTCCTGTGCCTTAATAATACGCAAGCCAAGCTGCTGTTTTTGCTGTATTTCCTCAATTTTAACTCCTACCCCCAAAAGATTACTTACCAAAAAGTTAAGAGCCACTCCCACTTTTGAAAGTAAGCTTTCTGCTTTTTCCACTGTACCTGCCAGCCGTCGCAAGCTCAACTCCATCTGGTCACGCCTACTTCTCAGTTGCGACTCCCTTTCCCGCAGCAGACCAAGTTTTATTTGCACATCTTTCGCCCGGTCATAAGCTTTTTTTATATCTTCTTCATTATATTTTTTAAAATCACGGCTGACACGCATCAGATCCAACCGCGCCTTTTTTTCTTCTACTTCCAGAGCATCTACCTGTTCAATAGTATGTAAAGTTTCATTTTTGATTTTGATTACATCGTTATGTAACTCTTCTCTTTCTTGACGAGCAAAACTGGCGATATCAGAAATTTGTTCTTTACCGCTTTCTAGGTGATTAACTGTGTCTTTAATGATTTTATCCAGAACAGCCAGATCAAGTTTCGCAGTCATCTTTATAGCCATTCCTTTCGCTTCGCTCAAGGCACAAAACGCAATGAAATACCAATCTTGAGCACCCCCTACTTTTCATTTTTCATTTTTCATTTTTCATTTCTTTCAGACTTCTTCCCCCGACAAATTAGTGCAAATCAATGCAAATAAATTAATAGCCGGACATCAAACGACATCCGACTGTTACATTTCTCTGTTATCCTTATAAGTTCCTGCAAGAGCGTTTTACAGTTTATAGTCAGCTTATGGCTGACAGTTTACAGTTTACAGTTTACAGGGGTTACGAGGTGTCTTCTCCCAACTAAAAAGCCACAAACAAGAATTGCTGCCTGCGGATAATAAAATTACCTTCAATCTTTTTCACTATACTCTTGAGAGGTTAAGATAAACTCCTTACAATAACCTTTGTGAATTTTTTCAAGTCAGCCAGATCTTTCTTGATGATCTGCTGCACGATAGCGATATTAATAGCTTGATAATCATGTACCGCAATATTCCTGAAACCTACCATGGCCTTTAGTTTGTTTGCCATGTTTTCATCAATTAAATTATTATTACACAGAATATCGAAAACTTCTCTGCTACTCTGTGGGATTCCCAAGTTTTTTTCTGAAATAATATGCATTGCTATGTCAATAGCTGCCTCACAGGCTCTCTGTATGTTCAAAATAATCGAATCTTGTCTCGTATAATTTTTTAAATTGTCAGAATCGTTGCCGTATTCTTCCTCTATGCGCCTGAGACAGCGTTCTATTGTAGCAGCTTTATTCAAGATTACATCACTTTGCATATACAGTTCCCCTCTTTTTAATTTTTTCCAACAAATATTTTCTTTCTTCATTTAGCTTAATATATTTTTTAAAAGTAGTCAGTTCAAACAGCATTCTTTTGTTTTCGTTGGTACAGTAAATAACTTTACCCGTATTTACTATCTGCATCTGAAAAACAGTTGAAGCTCTGGCTAAGTCAATAAGGTCTACATCTATTCCCAGCAAATCTGCCAGTCCCTGGCTAATCATGAAAATTTCATAACTGCTATATGTATAATCGCTTAAGAAAGCTATATCAATATCACTGTCCGACCTTAAGCTTTCTTTAAGAACTGAACCAAACAAAACAACAAGATACGGCGAAACTTTTTTTGTTAAGTATTCTTTTAACAAAGCAATTTCTTTTTCTCTAGTCGGCATCGTCCCCATTTTCGTTGACCTCATTTCGGTTAATTTCGGGGATATAACCTTATTTTAACACTCATCTATAGTTTTGCGCAAATTCTCCAGTGACAGGTTACCACCACTCAACACCAGCACAACTTTTTTGCCGGACAGTTTTCCTCGCAACTGCAAGGCTGCAGCTAGGGAGGCAGCACCTGCTCCCTCTGCTAGGTTATGAGTATACTCCAGCAACAATAAAATAGCCTCCCGGATAGCTTTATCTTCAACAAGCACGAAGTCATCTAAATACTTGCGCATGATACGCTGGGTATTGGCGAAAGGCACCCTTGTTGCCAGCCCCTCAGCAAAAGTGTTCATTTTGGCTTCCAGTAACTTGCCAGCCTGCCAGCTTAACTGCATAGCCGGGGCCTGTGCTGACTGGGTAGCGATTATCTCTATCGCAGGATTAATATTTTTGGCCACGATAGCAGTAGCACAAACACCGCTACCTGCGCCCACAGGCACAATAATAGTATCCACTTCAGGTAGATCCTCAATGATTTCAAGAGCATATGTGCCTACGCCGCAAATCAGCCGCTCATCGGTCGGAGCAACAAAAATGCCACCTTTTTCCTCTGCAACCCCCGAAATCCACTCACGAGCAGTATCAAAATCCTGACCATGAAAAACAACTTCGGCACCCAAACCACGCATAGCAGCAACTTTGCCTAGATTAGCACCCTCTGGCACAGCAATGGTAGCTTTAATGCCGTAAGCCTGGGCCGCAAAAGCAATGCTTTGACCGTGATTTCCTGTCGATGCCGTAAAAAGACCTGCCTGACGCTCTTTTTCTGTCAAACTTGCTGCTAGATTCAATCCGCCACGCACTTTGAAAGCTCCAACAGGCTGATGGTTTTCGTGCTTTATCCAGATATCTGTACCTGCGAAAGCACTAAGGGCAGGATAATAATACAAAGGGGTAGGCTTCAAATGGCGATACACATTGGCTCTTGCCTCCATGATATCCAGCAACGTTGGGATTGGTTCACTCATTAATTTTCACTCCTATCCAATAATAATTTTCTTTTTCTGGCACCTTCTCCGAAAATATACCTGATAATACCAGAGGTGCTAATGAAAAATCGGTAATGGCATCTCCCATCACTTACTTTAGCCAATTCTCTACTCTAAGACCACGAATCCGTTTGAAATGATTTTCGTTGTTGGTTGTCACTCCCAGCCCATGAACCAACGCAGAAGCAGCAATCAGTATGTCCGCATCTCCAATCAACTCTCCTCGTCTCCTCAAATCTGCATAAATCTCCGCTGCTTTAAGCGCAATCTCTTCGTTTATAGGTAGAATCATACTCCTCTCGCATAAGCGATCAAATGCCACTACTTGTTGGTCTGCCCCTTTAGCCTTCAATCCACGCAGAATCTCATAGCGAGTAATAATCGATAACGTAAACTGACCATGCTCAGACAGATAGACCCTAGCCTTGGAAATCACAACCGGATTTTGTCGCATAATCAACGAAAGAATATCTGTGTCTAATACAACTTGTGACCTAGCCATTAGAGATTCCTCTTTGTAAAAAAATCACGACGATTAAAAGCAATCTGCTCAATCTCATCAATCTGCTTCTCAGATAGACCTTTATAAACTTGCACGGCTAATTCAAGCAAATCATCAGGAAAGTCTTCTGAAAGTGTCTCCACTTTAAGTAGAACCTGTTGCCCTTCAGGAATTTCCAAAGGTTTTAGTGGCCTGAAGATACCGTTTTCATAGATTGCGTTTAAAATCTGCTCCATCAGTTTTGCCTCCCTTCGTGGGTGTAACTACATTATAGCATCTATGAAGACACTACACAATATTTTACACCCCGACCCTATTTCTTTTAATAAGATAGCCAGTTATAAACCAACCCAAAAGAGCACTGATAATATAGCCCACAATCAATGCTGGTATATTTCCTGCCGCAAAGATGAGCGTGCCAAAAAAGGGACCAAGTAATAATATGGTGCAAACAGTTACACCATACCGGAAAATCTTTTCTAGATTGCCGAACATTAATACCTCGCCGTTTCTTTCCATTTTATTTCTGTCAAAAAGCAACTTGGCTAAAATCATGCTAATAGTAGCAAATAGCAAGAGGCCAAGTATCCTGTAGGCAAAATTTTCATCGAAAAACTGCCTATCAAAAACATAAATTGGTATAGTTATTGCTTGTGCAAAGTCAAGTAATTTAAAAAGAGAAACATCCTGAACGCTCTGTAACCCAAGATTAGTTAGCAATAAATTTGCAAAAACCCATGGAAACCACAAAAATATCATTGAAAATGCGTAATGTGCCAACGAGGAACCAGCAATCATACCAACAAAAATTCCGAAGGCAAATATGGCACCCATAAACAGCAGGGAAACCAGCAACCATCTAGTAACATCAACCGCCGCATAGCCACCCCCTATATATTCATTAACATAACGCATCAGGTACATAAAAGCCCCATTTACAGCATAGGGAAGAAGCAAGGCCGCACAACCAACTGCTATCTTGTTAAAAAAAATCTCACCCCGAGTGTAGGGAATAACGCTTAAAAAGTCAAAGGTCTTCTTTCTCCTCTCTTCTCCTATCAAGAGTACCGCAATAAGCAGAGGGAAAAGCAGAAGTAAAGCCCCCTGCCACGGGTTATTCCAAAGACTAAAAACTTCTTTAAAGCCACCAGTTAGATGCCATCCGAG
>CAZIRG010000071.1:0-7892 GCA_964541505.1 uncultured Syntrophomonadaceae bacterium
GCTGCAATTACCGGAATATCTACAGCATCAACGGTAGCTGGCAAAAGAACAGTAGAAGAAACGTCTTCCTCTCCCGGATGTCCAGCACATTCAAACCCGTCAATAACTACTGCCTGACAGCCGATTTCTGCGGCTTTCCGGGCAAAACGAACAGCTGTCACCTTATGCATGACCTTGATGCCACACTCCCTAAAAAGCGGCATATATTCCACCGGATTACGTCCAGCCGTCTCCACAATGGGTACCCCTTCTTCTGCCATAACCTTGATATAGCCCTCAACATCTGGCGGACGAATAGCCGGGAAAAGAGGAATATTTACTCCTATCGGCTTACTCGTCAGAACCCTGGTTTTTTGAATCTCTGCTTTTAGTTCTTCCTTGCTAGTAAAGGTAGCCGCCGAAAGAATACCCAAACCACCAGCATTAGAAACAGCAGCCACCAGTTCTGCCTGAGAAAGCCAGAGCATTCCCCCCTGAATTATGGGCAACTCAATGTCAAAAAGTTCTGTTATTCTGGTTTTAAACATACTTTTCCTCCTCTGTCACATTTGTTATCTTCTAAAGTAACTACCCTGAAAATACTTAATACTATATTATTTTCATTCTTCTGATGGTGCTACGATAGTGGCATGAAAGTCTACTCAGGCACTAGCGTAATAGTTAGAGATTGAATACCACTTTACGGTTTACAGTGGTTACAGGGTTACGGGGTTATGGGGTTCCAATTTGCTATACAATAATTAACTGACAACTGGCAACTGGCAACTGGCAACTAGTTTATGATCCATTGTTTGTTCACCGGTTTTTAACCGGAAAATGGCTGTGGCTGAATAGTTACAAACAAATACACGTTTAGCAAAAGTTTTAAAGGAGCAATTCCCGATATGCGTTCAACAAATGTTCTGTCGTCTTCTCCGTTGAAAACTGTGCCGCATTGATTCTAGCCTGTTGTGACATCTTTCTTCGCAACTGACTATCTTGAACAAGGCTCAGTAATTGTTTGGTAAAAATATCTTCATCATTGGAAGTCAAAAAACCATCTTTCCCATGTTCAACCATCTCCTGAACACCAAACGCAGCTACAGCCACCACCGGCAAACCACTTGCTTTAGCTTCTAAAAGCACAATGCCCTGGGTTTCTGTCAGAGAAGCAAAAACAAAAATATCAGACCCAGCATAGGCATTAAAAACTTCTCTTTTAGCCAGTAATCCTGTAAAAATAACTTTAGACGAAATATTAAACTCAGCCGCTAACGATTTCAGGCGAGCCTCGTCCGGTCCACTGCCTACTAATACCAAACTTACTTTTTTAACTTTATTCACTATTTTAGAGAAAGAATTTACCAAAAACTCTACACTTTTTTCCTTTCCTAATCTTCCCACATAAATAAGCACAACATTATTTTTCGATATGTTATATTTTTCTCTTAGCCAGTTTTTATCAACCTGGGCAAAATCAGAAATTTCAAGTCCTGTCGGAATATTAACTACAGCAGTTTTAACTCCACTCTCTTGCAGATATTTTTTGATGATTGTCGTTGGGGTAATCACCAGATCGCATTTGTTAGAAAAGTTAATCCCCCATCTTTTAGCAATTTTACTGGTTAACCCACGCAAAAACGGCATATAATGAGCATACTGGTCATAAAGCGTATGGTAAGTAAAAACTAATGGTATTTTATGTTTACGAGCACATTTTTCTCCTAAGTGCCCCATTAAAAATGGTGAATGTACGTGAATAATATCAAGATTTAAATTTTTTACAGTTTGCAAAATATGCCAGGAGAAGGGAATAGCTACGGAAAAATCTTTTTTTGTTGGTGCTGGAAAAGAAGCAAACCTAAAAACTTTATCTTCTTTTTTCGCACCGGGATAAGCAGGACAAAAAATATAAATATCATGTCCCCTTTTTTTTAACTCTTTGCCAAAGGTATCTATAGATCTAACCACTCCGCTAATGTATGGTCTGTAACTATCGGTAAATATACCTATTTTCACTTTATCACTCCGTTAACAAAATTCTTTAGGGCAGTAAAGCTACAATATCTGCCAGTACTTTGCCACACTTCTCCTGCACTACAACTTCGGTTTGAGAATCATGCCCGGTAGGCTCCAGATTTATAATAACCAATTTTTTCGCTATTTCCGGTAAAGCTGCTACCGGATACACCTGTAAGCTGCTACCTGCCACCAGCATCAAATCACATCCCCGCCGCAACTCTCTTTCCGCCTCAAAAAAAGCAACCGACATCTGATCTCCAAACAATACTACGTCGGGACGCAACATGTTATTACAAAAATCGCAACGAGGCACACTTTCACTTTCCGCCAGCTGCCGAACTATACTGTCAAAAAGATGCTGCTGTTTGCAAACCGTACAATGACATGTCCGCAAATGACCATGCACTTCCCAAACTTTTTTGTTTCCGGCTTTAACATGCAAGCCATCTATATTCTGGGTAATAAGCCCCTTCAGGTAACCCTTTTCTTCCATCTCAGCTAGGGCATAATGTCCTGTGTTAGGCTCTGCATCCAAATAACTGATGAACCTAGAAAAACCAACTTTGTAAAAAAGCTCCGGATCGTTCATCAAAACTTGTACCGTTGCAGTTTGCATAGGATCTACCTTTTCCCAAACACCTTTCCCTGGAGTACGAAAATCCGGAATGCCACTTTCAGTGCTCACGCCTGCACCAGTCAAAACAAAAAATCTGGGGTTCTTCTTAATAAGCATAACTATCTGCTCTACCTGTTTTGCATAACTCACGTTTTTCCTCCTTCCTCCTTTTGAGGATGTATTATTCGTACCCTTTCTATTTAATTATATTTCGCTAAAAGGCTGCTTAATTCCTGTAAGACAAAAAACTAACCTTCAAAACATGTTGTCTCTAACAGAAATAAAAGGTATAATTTTAGCTGTAATTAAAAACAACCACTTGTATTTATCAAATTTATTCTTACCGAAAGATGGGGAGAGTAATATATCGTGAAAAACATTTTTTTAATTTCCAGTCAAGAAAATTTGGCAAAAACACTAAAAACCATCCTTATCCCTGCCGGCTACAAAATAGCAGGAGAATCCCCCGGGGGGATCAATGCTTTGCGGCTTATAAGAGCATTATCTTTAGACTTAATCATTTTAGATGCAGACTTGCGCAATATCAGTGCTTTAGAGCTAGCAAAAATAATTTCAGCAGACAAAATTGCTCCTCTTCTTTTACTTACTTCTAGCTGCCCGGCTGAAATGATCAGTAGAGCAGAAAACACTTGGATTTTTGCCTTTGCCCTAAAACCTATAACCCCAGCAAATCTCTTGCCTGCTGTACAGAGTGCTCTAACCGCTTTTTCACACTTCTCTCAAATCGAAAAAAAAGTTAACAGGTTAGAAAAAACTCTCGAGAACAGAAAAATCATCGAACAAGCCAAAGGCTTGCTAATGGAAAACCTACACGTAAATGAAACTGATGCCTATAATAAATTACGTCAGCAAAGTATGAACAAAGGAGTTCCCCTAGCCAAAATAGCCAAAGCAGTTATTTTGCTTTATAAAGAGTAAAAACATTATTCTAAGAGCATTGTTCTGATATTATACCTTATCCCATCGGTATGAATTATTACCGCTCCGTGTAAATCAGTGCGAAAAAGGCCTACTCCTCGGCTGTTTAGTCTTTCTATAACCTTTGGCGAAGGATGTCCAAAGTGGTTAAACTGTCCTACAGGAATCACAGCATAAACAGGGTTTACCTTTTCTAAAAACTCTTCAGTACTCGAAGTCCTGCTGCCGTGATGCGGCACCTGCAAAAAAGTACTCTCCAAGGAAATAGAACTTTCAACCAGGTGTTTTTCTGCCGTCGCTTCTATATCTCCGGTAAAAAGGAAACTTGCCTGACCGTATTCCAATCTAATAACCAGCGAATTATTGTTTTCAGCAGAACTACCTGTAAAAAAGCGTTGTGGAGGATTTAAAATCTGCAAAGTTAAACCTTCTTCTAAATTTATCCTATCTCCCGCAAGAAGTTGGACTATTTCAATATCTTTTTCTCTGGCCAAAGACAACAGCTGGCGATATTCTGCGTCTTCTTCGTTCCCCTGCAAACACCCAACAGCCAGAAGACGAGGGGGAAAAGCTGCCAGCACAGCAAAAGCACCACGATAATGATCAACAGAAGGCTGGGTAATAAAAAGTATATCTAGCTGCTCCACTTCTTTAGCTTTAAGAAAAGGAACAACTATCTCTCTACCGACATCCCAGTCACCGGAGGTAAACAAAGCCCCACCGGTATCTACAAGCAAATTTTTGCCGCTAGGAGTGCGAACATAAACAGACGCCCCCTGTCCCACATCCAAAAATACTACTTCTAGTATTCTGCTCTGCAAAGCACCAGCAAGCAGTCCTCCAACCAAAAGCAAGCAAACCAACAACAAAGTCACTAAAATTATTCTTTCCCTGCTAAAATTACAACTAGCAACACAACTTATAAGATGCTGCTTGACTTGCTGTCGGTTGATAATAACAAGAAAACAAGCATAATAAAATATGAGGAAGGCAAGCGAAAAGCTAACACCCAAAGAAGCCAGCGGCACAGCAGCAAAAGCATCTGTAATAATGAGAAAAAAAGTTAAGAGCGGCGAGAGCAAAAACAAAAATAGCACCCCTGCACCAGACCAGATATTTACTAAAACAGCTGCCAGTAATCCTCCACCTAGAACAAGACTCATAAAAGGCAACAACACTAAGTTACTCAAAAGGGCTATTAAAGAAATTTGTCCAAAATAATAAGCTGTCAGCGGCAGCACCCCCAGCTGAGCAGCCAGAGATACCGCCGTCAGATCTTGCAAAAAAACAGGTAAAAAGTTTAAAAAAGACTTTAACTCTGGATAGAGGAAGAGAATAAAAAGAACACCAGCATAGGAGAGCTGAAACCCAGGGGTAAAGAGAAAGAAGGGATTATAAACTAAGGTAGCTAGGGCCGCCAAGGATAAAGCAGTTAGAGAATCTCTTTCTCTGCCCAAAAGTTTTCCTCCCACCAAGGCAAAAAACATAAGTAATGCCCGCAAAACCGCTGGGCGAAAACCTGTAAAAAAAACAAAAAGCAGTACTACCGGAATGCTGCCCAAGTAGCGGTAGTCTTCTTTTACTTTCAACCACCCCAATAATTTGAAAACAAGAATAGCCACCAGTCCCACATGAAGCCCAGATACAGCCAGCAAATGGGCTACTCCGGCCCCACGAAAATTTTCTGCCACTCTTTCCTGTAGTCCAGAACGCAACCCAAAAAGAATTCCCCCAAGTAAAGCAGACTCCTCTGTTCCCAAAACATCTTGAAAAGCAGTTAATGTACGACTTTTTAAACGATACACCAAACTCATAAACGAAGATTGCCATGCTGAATCATTGCTATTTGATGCCAATACTTTTCCTTGTCCCAGTGAAATATAGAGCTGAGCTCCGGCACCCTGTGCCAAAAGAAATTTATGACGAGCAAAACTACCGGGATTACGTGAACCTGTCGGGAAAATCAACCGCCCTGTCACCCTGACCCGCTCACCATAGAGAAATGATTTACCTTGACTAGGAGGATACCCTGCTGTCAAGCGTACTCGCCCTTCTGCCGGGTAATCCTGTCCATCTAGTTTAATGTTTTCCACTGCTAGGAGATAAACAGTTCTTTCACTATAAACTACCGGTTCCGCTACTATACTACCTTCTAAAGTCAATCTCTCTCCGGCAAATTCTGCTAGGTTGCCCTTGCAGCGAGCAGCTGCTCCTTGGTAGTTAAATACCGCCAAAAAAAGAAAAAAAGGTAGCAATGCTACCACCAAAGGTACATCTGAAAAATGTTGCCGCCAATAAAAAAGACTTAAATAAAACAGTAGCAAAAAAATAAAACCAAAAGGAAAAAACATCCCCCAGCCAACAGGATAAAAGAGCCTAGCCAAAACTAGTCCCACGCAATAAGCTAAAGTGATAAAAGTCAGAGGCCGCCGCACACCCCCCTTACTCCCACTTGCTATAGAAAAACCTTCTCTCGCCCTCTCATCCTCCCTGTTTATACTGTTAGTACTGTTAGAACTGTCCATCCTGTTCATCCCCGTCTTCCATGAACTCACCTCTACTTTTGGAGGTTGGAGGTTGGAAAGCTGTAAATCCAACTTCTAAATAATATCTTGAATCTAGAAACCTAAGCAATCAAGGCATTATTTTATTTTCCGCCCTATACTGGATTGCTTCTGCCAGATGCAGCAATTCTACGTTTTCGCTTCCCTCTAGATCGGCAATAGTACGCGCAAGCTTTAAAATTCTGAAATAAGACCTAGCACTCAAATTCATCTTGCTAAAGGTTTCTTCTAAAAGCTGCTCTCCTTCTTCCTCCAAGATGCAACACTTTTTAATGTGAAGCGGTGACATCTGAGAATTGCAAAATAAATTAAACTTTTTCAGCCTTTTATTTTGAATCGCACGAGCTTTTTCAACACGTTTTCTTATCGCTGCAGAATTCCCCGCCTCCTGCACTGCTGTCAGCTCATCATAGGCGAGTGCTGGCACTTCTATGTACATATCTATCCTATCCATTAGTGGGCCTGAAATTCTACTCCGATATCTCTGTATTTGTGAAGCACTACAAGTACACTCTTCCTCTCCCAAAGAACCGAATTTCCCGCAAAAACAAGGGTTCATCGCCGCAACCAGTGTAAAAGAAGTTGGGAACTTCACCGTTCCCTGTTCCCTTGAAATAGTAACCATACCTTCTTCTAAAGGTTGCCGTAAAACCTCCAGAACATTTCTGTTGAACTCGGGTAATTCATCAAGAAAAAGTACTCCATTATGAGCCAAAGTCACTTCTCCAGCTTTGGGGAAACGCCCCCCTCCTACCAACGCAACATCAGAAATAGTATGATGCGGGCTGCGAAAGGGTCTTTTTTTTATTAAAGAACCCCTTTCAGGAAGAAGTCCGGCAATACTGTATATCTTTGTCACCTCTAGGCTCTCTTCCTTATTCATAGCAGGCAAAATAGAAGGCAAACAACGAGCAAGCATTGTTTTTCCAGAACCAGGAGGTCCCACCATCAACAAATTATGTCCCCCGGCTGCCGCTATTTCCATAGCACGCTTAGCTCCCTCCTGACCCTTTACATGAGAAAAATCTGCCTGATGCTCTGCTGAGTAATCTGCTTCACTAGCAAAACTAAAAGAAGGTACTTCACCATTAATTAGAAAATTCACCACTTGTTGCAAATTAGCTGCCGGGTAGATATTTAAATCTCCGGCCAAAGCAGCTTCTGCCGCATTATGCTGCGGCAAAACCATTCCTTCATGTTGCAATTCTCTCGCTCGCAAAGCCATGGGCAATACCCCTCTTGCTACTCTCAGCTCACCACCGAGAGATAACTCACCAATAAAAGAATACCTCGCCAAGGTACCCTCTCCCAACTGCTCGGAAGCAACCAAAATACCCAGCGCAATCGGAAGATCAAAATGCGGACCTACTTTTCTTATATCCGCAGGCGAGAGATTAACAGTAATTTTCTTAACCGGCACCTCAAATCCACTATTCCGCAAAGCTGCCCTCACCCGATCGCCGGCTTCTCTAAGTGCCGTGTCAGGCAATCCCACAATAGAAAAACTCGGCAGCCCCTTAGAAATATCTACTTCTACCTGGACAGCAAAACTGTCTAGACCTAACAAAGAAAATGTTCTTACAGTTGCCAGCATCTATATATTTTACTCCTCTGTTCTCTTATTTTCCCCATCATAAATACTTCCCAAGTTAAAAGGTTCTCCAAAATTCCCTTAATTCCTTTTTTGCAAATGTTTGTGATTGCTTTTAAATAACTGTACTCTGCATCTGTAACCGTGTAACCGTGTCAAAAAAGAACCGTCCCTAGTGGAT
>CAZIRG010000072.1:0-7891 GCA_964541505.1 uncultured Syntrophomonadaceae bacterium
CACTTCCCACTTCCCACTTCTCACTTCTCACTTCCCACTTCTCAAGCTCTCTTAAACTTCCTGTTTTCAATTCGCTCTCAACCCAAAATTCAACACCTAAACTCCAAAGCTTTTAATTTCTTTCAGACTTCACCTTCGCTCTTTTGTCTCACTCCAGCCCATATGAAGGGATACCTGCCTGGCTGTATCTCTCAATAATGGAATCAACTCCTCCTGCAAACGATTGTCTGTCATTCGTGTGCGCGGACCAGAGAGACTGATAGCAGCTACGGCTTTACCTTCATGGTTAAAAACAGGTGCAGCTACACAACGAACTTCATCCTCCATCTCTTCTAAATCCAGTGAATAGCCCTGCTTTCTAATCTTGAGCAACTCTTCTTTTAAATCTTTTAGATTAGTAATAGTTTTAGTAGTATAAGACTCAAAAGATATTTCCTGCGCCAAGCGGTTTATTTCATGATCGCTGAGAGTTGCCAGCAATGCCTTTCCTGAACCGGTGCAATAGGCTGGACCACGAATGCCGGGGCTAGCAAACATTTTTATGATGTTGTGTGTTTCTACTTGATCAATATAAACAACTTCTCCTTTGACAAGGATAGCCATATTGGCGGTTTCGTTGCTTTTTTCTACCATACTTCTGAGATAAGGTTTGGCTATAGTTCGAATATCTAGTGCGTACAGAGCCTTATTGCCAATTTCAAAAGTTTTAATCCCCAGGCGGTATCTGCCTATATAAGGATCCTGCTCTACATAGTCCCAGATCACCAAAGTATTTAGCAGCCTGTGCACCGTACTAATATTCAAATTCAGCTTATTGCTGATAGCACTGAGTTTCATAGGTGAACCGTCTTCCGCTAGCAGTTCCAAAATAGACAAAGCACGTTCTACCGACTGTACCGTTTTACCTTTACCGTTTTTTCCGTCCGTTTTACTCTCCTCCTTTTATCAGTTTGTGGTTATCAGTTGTCAGGGATTGGGGGCACACCTTGTAAACTATAACCAATTAGTTAGTTGTTAACTGGTTTTTTTATTTTTTCCAACTCTCCCATATAAGGGCGCAGCACTTCAGGAATAAGCACACTCCCATCAGCCTGTTGGTAATTTTCTAAAATAGCTGCTACCGTTCTACCTACCGCCAAACCGGAGCCATTTAAGGTATGTACAAAGCGAGCTTTTTCCTTTACCGCTGGACGATATCGTATACCTGCCCGGCGAGCTTGAAAATCTCCAAAATTGCTGCAGGAAGAAATCTCCCGGTAAGTATTGTAAGCAGGCAGCCAAACTTCTAGATCGTATTTTTTGGCAGCCGCAAACCCTAGATCACCGCTACACATGAGAACCACCCGGTAAGGAAGCTCTAAAAGCTGCAATATCTTTTCCGCCGTAGCTAGCAACTTTTCCAGTTCAGCAGGCGAATCTTCCGGTTTAGTAAATTTTACCAACTCCACCTTGTTAAACTGATGCTGGCGTATAAGTCCTCTGGTATCTCTTCCATGCGCCCCTGCTTCTGCTCTGAAACAGGCACTATAAGAAACATAATGCAAGGGCAGCAAATCCCCATCTATTATTTCCTCGCGATGCAGGTTGGTTACAGGAACCTCTGCCGTAGGAATCAAATAATAATCTGTTCCTTGAATTTTGAAGGCATCTTCCTCAAATTTTGGCAATTGTCCTGTCCCCGTCATACTACGTTGATTTACCATAAAGGGAGAAAAAACCTCTTTATAACCGTGTTCCCTGGTGTGAATATCCAGCATGAAGTTAATAAGCGCCCGCTCCAACAAAGCACCTTCTCCTAATAAAAAAACAAACCGTGCACCGGTAACCTTACCGGCAGTTTCAAAATCTAATATATGCAAGTCTCGCCCAATATCCCAATGCGCCTTCGGCTTAAAGTCAAATGTTGGCAGCTGACCCACTAACCGTACTAGCACACTTTCTTCTTCACTGTGTCCTACAGGCACTTCCTCTGCCGGAATGTTGGGAAAGGTCAAGAGGAGTTTTTGCATCTTTTCTTCTATTTCCCGGATTTGTTCATCTAGCACTTTAGTCTGAGAAGAAACCTGACGCATTTCCAAGATCATTTCCTTCGCAGACTCTCCCTCTTTTTTCAAGCGACCTATCTCTTCTGAAACAGTGTTGCGCTTCTTTTTTAACTGCTCTACTTGAAAAATTTTTTGGCGTCGCTCTTCCTCCAAGGCAAGAAAACTTTCTATGTCCCCCTTTTCTCCTTTGTCCCGCATAGCTTTTGCCACTATCTCTGGGTTTTCTCTAACAAATTTCATATCCAACATTTTTACTTTCCCTCTTTCCTCGTCCCTTTTTTTTCGTTACTTTTTCCCCGTTCCTCGTCCCACTTCCCACCTCTCATTTCTTACCTCTCATTTCCCACTTTCTAGCCCCCGTCCAACCTCCAGCCTCTTCATCTCTTAACCTCTTCATCTCTTAACCTCTTCATCTCTTAACCTCTCACTTATATGCTACATTTCTTCTGGTGCTTCTATACCTAAAAGATACAATCCTTTCTTTAAAACCAAACGCACCGCATCTATGAGTAGCAGCCGGGCTATACGCTTTTCTCCTGCTACTTTTAAAACGGGGCAATTATGATAAAAATGATTGAAATCACGCGCCAGAACCAAAAGATACCGCGCAAGAATAGAAGGTTTGTTCACTTCGGCTGCTTTTACCAACACTGCCGGGAAGCGTCCTAGAGCAAGCAAAACAACTTTTTCTTCTGCCGCCTTATAAAGCTCTCCTTTGATAGGTGCCTCTATCGGTAAAGGCTCTTGGCGTAAAATGCTACAGATACGAGCATGAGAGTATTGTATGTAAGGTGCTGTTTCGCCTGAAAAATCAAGAATCTTTTTCCAATTAAATACTATATCTTTGCTACGATCATTATTTAGGTCGCCAAAGATAACAGCACCAATACCCACCTGGCGAGCTACTTTTTCTTTGTTTTTCAATGTTGGATTTTTTTCCTGTATGATTTCCTGTGCTAATTCTACTGCCTTGCTGAGAACTTCTTCCAATAAGATTACCCTTCCTTTGCGGGTGGACATCTTACCCTCTTGGAAACGCACCATTCCAAAGGACACATGCTGACAGAGAGATGACCAGTCCCTTCCCATCAGTTGCAAGACCTTGAAAATTTGTTTAAAATGCAAAACTTGATCCGAACCAACCACGTAAAGCAACTGAGCAAACTTATATTTTTCATAACGATAAAGAGCGGCACTAATGTCCCTGGTAGCATAAAGGGTTGCTCCATCTGTCTTCTGCAAAAGACAGGGCGGCATATCTGCACCTAAATCAACAATTAAGGCTCCCTGACTTTCCCGGGTTATGCCTGTATTTTTAATCTCTGCTATGGTTTCCGCTAATCTTTCATTGTAAAAACTCTCGCCCTGGTAACTATCAAACTCTATCCCTAAAAAATCATAAATTCTCTTAAACTCTCTTAAACTTAAATCCCGAAACTTCCTCCAAAGCAAAAGAGCCTCTTCATTTCCTGCTTCTAGTTCTCTAAACCAGAAACGAGCTTCTTCTTCCAATTGCGGATCTTTCTCTGCTTCCGCATGAAAGCGCACATAAAGATGGAAAAAGTGACCTATAGGATCATCCTGTAACTCTTCTGGCTGGCCCCATTTTTTAAAAGCAGTTATCAGCTTTCCAAACTGGGTTCCCCAGTCCCCCAGATGGTTAATCCCTATCACCTTGTAGCCCAAAACAGAATACAGTCGGTAAAGAGAATGACCGATAACAGTAGAGCGGAGATGTCCCACGCTAAAGGGCTTCGCTATATTGGGGGATGAAAAGTCTATTACTACTGTTTTTCCTTTTCCTTGAACAGAAGAGCCAAAGTTTTCTTTCTCCTGCTGTATTTTAGTTAAAATTTCCTCAGCCAGAAGAGAACGTGCTATCACCAAGTTAAGGTAAGGACCATCGTTGCTTACCCATTCAAAAAGAGGATTATCACTAACCTCGCCAGCTAACGCCTTAGCTATAACTGCTGGTGATTTTCTAAATTTTTGCGCTAAACGGAAGCAAGGAAAAGCAAAATCTCCCATTTCCGGTTGCGGTGGCACTTCTAAAAGATTACTAACCTCTAGCGGCGACAAACCTGCTGGTGCGGCCAGCAATTCTGCTACCTTTTTCTTAAAAGTTTCCATTCAAAAATACCTCTTCCCCTCATTTACCTGTCATTATATCCTTTTCTTGTTGCTAACACAAGGGACATTACTTTTCATCCAGCGCTGACGCATAAAATCAGTTATAAAATATTAAAAAATAGACGCTGATTTATTATGATTTACGCTGATTTTTTGATATATTAACAGTTAAATAGTTGTTTATTGGTAATTATATCTGGCTTACGTTCATTTACTCATATTAATTGTAACTATTCAGGCACTAACGTAAAAGATAAGAAAAGCAAAAAAACAACCAGATATCATCCAGTTGCAAACCTTTCTCTCTTATAATAACCTTATAACAACATAGAACAAAAACTAACCTTTGCCGACAAACACATATTAATATCTATCAGTGCTTAAATCCAACCCTGTTTACTATCCCTCGCCTAAGCGGCTCTCCTGTCGATAGATGTCCAAAAACTGCTTCCTTCTTTTCGCCTTCTATCAGTATTTGCACTTTGCTGATTTCCGGCATTTCGGTTAAAGTTAACACCAGAGAGTTCAAAGTAGCCCACTCTCCAGCAGTACCGCCCCCGTGATTATCAACTAATGCTTGGTTAAAGTTTATTTCTGCAACTCGGTTGTAAATAGTAGCTTTTAAAACCTCTGTCCCTTGGGGAAAAGATGGTGCCAGCCTGAATCTGTCCCCTGGTCCCTTTATCAGCTCGCTCACTAAAAATAAAGCCCTTGTTTCCGGATCTGCTGGCACTGCAACTACTTTCCTGCTCACAGGCACCATGTACATGGCTTGAGCATCACTGAACCAAAGAAGAATCGCTTTTTCTTTAACTTCAAACAAATTTTCTTCTTCCAGAGGATTTAGCAGCAAGTCTGCTCTACTAAATACGTTTTTAGAAAAAGGTAAGAAATCAGGCGGCAGCAGTTTGCCTCGAAATAAAAACTCCACCTCATCAATACCGCTAACAGAAGTTAAAGTATAGACAACACTCTTTACAAATTTTTCTGCCACTCCAGCAGAAAATCCTTGAAAGCAGAGCGTTGTATCTAAATCTACGACAGCCCTGCTTAGTGCTGTCTCCACCTCTATACCCCTTACATAAAGCCCCAAGGGGAAAGGAGACTTGCCCCAGGCCGCCTGTGGCGGCCCTTGCTGTAAAAGAGCAACTGCTTCCTGCACTGGTAAAGCAACAGTACGAAAGATAGTCAAAGGGAAAAGATACTGTTCCGTGGGATCCAAAAAATACAGCGACAAGGCATGTTCCTTATCCTGTAGATTTGCCGCTGCCGGCGTAATACTACCCTGCTCGGCAGGTTTTACCCGCCAACCATCTTCCGTAACCGAAGGTTTTTCACTTGCAGGAGCACATCCCAACGGCAAAAAAACTATTGAAAATATTAAGAAGACCAATACCGACCAATGTACTTTCTTAAGCACTACACTCCCTTCCTTCCTCGTCTTAAAGAAAAAAGACGAAAAGAGCCTCGAGAAAAAGCCTCGTCCCCTCTTAACCTCTAATATTGGAGGTTGGAAGTGGGAAGTTGGAGGTTGGAAAGTTGTAAGTAATACCTCTCGTCCCCCGTCTAACCTCTAACCTCCAAATAATGCCTCTCGTCCTACTCCGGGTTTATAAAAAAAGGTCTGCTTATTTTCCGTGTCAGTTGAGGCAAATCCGGATGTTCATAGCGTCGACCATTTATTAATAACTCTACCCTTTCTGCGGTAAAGTTTTTTGCTATAGTAAAAGTAATTGACTCCAAAAGAAGCTCCGCTCTGCAATGATCAGAAAGGAAAAGATAGAGCTCCCTTAAATCTGCACTTAAATCTATCCTAGCTATCTCTCCCTCGAAATCTACTCTGTTCACAATGAGATTTATTGGGAAAAACTCCCTGTTCGTTACAAAAAGCTCGGCCAGTAAATCAGCTGCCAACTCACGCTTGTCAAAACTCCAAAGAGCCACTTCTCGCATAACCAGATAGTACCTGCCTCCTGAAGTAATGGGCTCAAAAAGCACTTGTCGCCCAGGAGCGGAACCGGGTTCGCGAGCTGAAAAAGAATAAAATATAGCAGGGCCTTGACCAAAGTACTCTTTTCGTTCGCCACCAATTAGAAACTGTACCTGTTCGACTTGGGGAAACTGGCTGACGGTATATAAAAGAGAACGGATAATAGCTTCCGCCTGAATAGCTCCACCGACTGCATCCTCCAACGACACTGGAAGATCAATATAAATAGTATTTCCCTGTAATTCTGTTTTTATTTCTGTTTCTCCGGGTACAGTGCGTAGCAAACCACTTCCCAGACGTGGACCTCTTATTAATTCTTTAACTGCCTGGGCAGGGGAAAAATCAAGAGAGACCCTTCTGCTAACCGGCAGCAAAACATCTGCCTGATCATTATAGAAAAAAAGGCGCATATAATTATGACCATCATCTGCAAAAAGAATCGGCTTATAGGTGGGTGCCTTAGAAGCAAAAGAAAAAAACTCTTCCCCACTTAAATCACGCAAATCAAATAAAAAAACATTACCATCTTGGTCGGTCAAAACTAACACTTCACCATCACCGGAAAAAACAGCTTTCTGTCCCCTGCCAGCAATCTGATAGTTGGCTATCTCTTTGCCAAAAGCATCATAAACAAGAACACTAGTAATCTCCTCCCGGTAATGACGCCAAGAAACAATAGCTACTCTGTGACCGACAGCAGATATAAAGATTTCGGCTTGTGTCGGAACTCTTTTACGCCAAGATAAAAGACCGGTAGCAGAAAAATGATACAAATTATCTTCTCCCATATTGTAAGCACTATAAACAAGAATGTCCTCGCTCTCCTGAGCCACGCAAACATGTGTCAAATTAACATTTGTATCATAACTCCAAATTTCTTGTCCATAGTTATTCAGAAGAACCAGCTTTGTATCTTTTATCGCCGCTACTTTGCCCGACGGCAAAAAAACAGCAACAGCATAGCCTTGTCTTTGCCATGAAAAACTTCCATCTAGGTTATACTGAACAAGAATATTGGTACCTTCTCTTTGTCCAGCAAAAATTATGCTATCATGCCAGGTAAAAACAGAAATGGTCACTTTCTCCTCTGAATCTATAAAAAGTTCTCTCTCCCAGATAATCTGCCCCCTATAATCTACAAGATGCAATACCACCTCTGCTTCCAAGGAAGTAATCAAAGCAGCCTTGGTACCATCCTCCGAAAGAGCAAAGCCAAGAACTTCTCTCGCCAGGTTCAGTTCTCCCAAAACTTTTTTATCTTGGCTTAAAAAAAGCACTTCTCCCTCCCGGCTAACAACAGAAAAAATATCTCCGCCAGAACTGGCTGCTACTTGCCAAGCTTCATTTACCAAAGAGTACTCCCAAATCAAGCGACCCTTCTGGTCTAATAAATAAATTTTATTGTTTTCAGTCGCCAATAAAACACTTTCTCCTCCAGTCGTTACCAAAAGATCATTTATCTCTCCATAATAAACATGTGTTATATATTGCTCAAAAAAAGCAAAATAAAACGGCTCCTGTGGTGTTACAGGCTCCACAGGAAGACCCTCTTCTCCGGCCTGACTAGGCATACAGCCGGAAGAAAAAAGCAAAATAGACATAAAAACAGTAGATAAAAAGTACTTTTTAATTTTTTTATAGTTACCCTTTATCATACTAGACCCACCTTTAGCAGTCTGCTGACTGCAGTTTACAGTTTACAGTTTACAGTTTACAGTTTACAGTT
>CAZIRG010000073.1:0-7886 GCA_964541505.1 uncultured Syntrophomonadaceae bacterium
TTAATCTCTTAGGCTGAGCAGTTATCTTTTTCAAATTATAACACACTTCTAACTTTTACTCCACTTGACAAAAAAGCGAAGACAAGCTATACTTGCAATAAGTGAGATTCATTTTCATTTTAGCTGGAATGATGCCCTGCCTGTGCATTGTGCGCAAACAAACACAGATAGGCAGCTGTAAGGTCTGCTAGGAATCTACTTTAACAAACTCCTAGCATTAATTTGACAACGAATGACAACCAGCAACTAACACGGTAAGGATGATGCACTAAGATGCTATCTGCTGTACATACAAATCATTTTCAGTATAATAGAAATTTAGCCCATGATATTATAGAATGTCTTGTAGCAGCATTGGAGGCTAAAGATTTTTACACCAGTGGTCATTCCTTCCGGGTAGCTGCTATGTCATGGGATTTGGCCAAAAAAATCGGGCTGCATGATATTGACCTTGAAAATGTTCATATAGCAGCACATCTGCATGACATTGGGAAAATAGGCATTCCGGAGCAAATACTAACTAAGAAAGGCAAACTATCATCTTATGAATATTCCCAAATGCAAAAGCATCCTCAAATTGGCTATGATATATTAAGCAAATCGCAAAACCTACAGAAGATAGCCAGAATTGTTTTAGGTCATCATGAGCGCTGGGACGGTGAAGGCTACCCAAATAAGCTCAAAGGGAAATCAACTCCTGTCGGCGCACGCATAATAGCTATTTGTGATGCTATAGATGCTATGACTTCAAAACGACCTTATCGACAAACCCTTAGCTTTGACGCCTGCCAGCAAGAAATAATCAAAAATATAGGTACACAATTTGATCCTGTACTGGTTGAAGCAACAACGAATTTATGGTCATACTGGAAACAACAGCACAAATTAAATTTTGCTCAGCACTGCCAGACGATTAACAATCATCAGTTATCTCAAACCTTGAACGGAGGTACTTATAATTAAAGAGCAAAATAAAACAAAACAGCTTCATTTTCAAAAATTTGAAATGAAGCGTCACCTAGAAATAGAACACTTTTTAAATTCTTTGCGTTTCTGGTATATCCTTGTTTGTATTCTTTTCGTGCTAGCCGCATACGGAAAAGTGCAATTCGCGTTCATCCCCCTTAAACTTATTCTCTCTTCTGGGTTGCTTTATAGTGTTTATCGCTTGTTAAGATCATTGGTCCCCAACTACAGTAGGCATTTTCTGGCTAACGCCGACTATGCAGATTTTGCTTTTGTCTGCTTATTGATTCATTTTACGGGAGGAACAGAAAGCTTATTCCTGCTATCTTTCCTCTTCCCCATGTTAAGCGGATTAATTCGTTTTGGTGCAAAGGGAGGAATATTAGGGTTACTTATTATGAGCATATTTCTCCCGGTAACATATTTTACCGCTAGTAATATTTACATCCCTCCGTATTTACACTTTGGGGCTAATTTAGCCAACCTCATTTTCGCTGTCAGTATAGTTGCCGTTTTAGTAAAAAAGGAAGAAAAGCTCAGAAAAACAATTTATACATCTTCAATTACAGACTCACTCACCGGGCTTTATAACGCAGCTTACTTGGAGGAACGCGTCAACGAGGAGTTATCTTACAGTTGTCGCGAACATCATACTAATTATACCTTTGCGATCATCTTTATTGATCTAAATGGTTTCAAAAAAATAAATGACACCTACGGTCATTTAGTTGGCGATAAAGTACTCCTGCACGTTGCTAAAGTTTTACAAAGAAATACCCGGGGCGGAGAAACCCTAGCCCGTTACGGTGGTGACGAATTCGTCCTCTTTTTACCACAAGCAGATCAAAGCCAAACGGAGAAATTAAGGCAAAGATTAAAAGAAGAAATGAGGGCTCATCCCTTTATTCTATGTGATAATAATATTACACCCGAGTTAAGTATTGGCGTAGCTATATACCCAATACACGGCTATGATTTGGAAGAATTGCTGCTAGCAGCTGACCAACAAATGTATGCAGAAAAACAACAAACGAAAAATTCGGAGATATAACTATCAAGCTAAAAAAATAGAGCACCCAAACGAGAAAACATACCACCAAGTAAAAAGGCGATAGAGGTTGTAAAAAAGAGTACTTTTATAGCCATAGAAAGATTGAATTCGCGTGCTACAACAGCTACAATAGCCACACAAGGCACATAAAACAACCCCACTATCGCTCCCACAAAAAGCTGCACTGTAGTAAGATCCATTTCCATAAGAGGTAGTACCGTAAGCTCGCGACGAAAAAGTCCTAGGAGCAAGGGAACGGCTGCCTCTTCTGGAAGCTGCAACCACCCCACCACCAGAGGACTAAGCAACCTACCCAAACCGGTCATAACACCAGTTTCATAAAAAACCGCCGCCAGTCCTACAGCTGCTATCAGGGGCACTTCCCCTTGTAAAACAAAATTCTTTGTTTTTATCCAGATCTTTTTCGCCAAAACAATACCTCTAGGCAGCAGCAATTCCGGAACTTCCATTAATACTGGCTGAAGCGAACCTTTTAAGGAGCGAGCCAAAACAATGCCGGTAATAATAAGAGCAAAGATAGAAACAAGAAAAATAGCTAACATAACTGTAACAGATCTTGCTGCCAATAAAGAAATAAAAGCACCTACTTGTGAGATACAAGGAACAGACAAACAAATCATAGCAGTAATTATTTTTCGCTCTTTCATAGAACTCAAAGCTCTTGTAGCCATAATAGCCGGAATACCGCAGCCATAACCCAGGAAAAGGGGAATAATACCTGAACCATGCACGCCGATTTTGTGCAGCAGACCATCTAAAAGACAACCCAACCGCGGCAAATACCCACTGTCTTCTAAAATACTTAGCGCAATATAGAACGAAATAACATAAGGCATAACCAAAGCAAAAGGCCACTCTACTCCCTTTACTAAAAATCCGTAATCTCCAATAAGAATATTTTGAATTGTACCTGCTGGAATAATTGCTCCTACAATTGTTACTATCTGGGGAATGATCAAACCACGAAATAAAGGCAATAGTACCATTTGCCTCAGTCCCATCCCCAAACCAACAACTATACCAAAAGTAGCTGCCAAAATTAAAACAGCTAATGGCAAACCAGGCCACGGCATCATTAGCATATCCCCTAGTTTTTTTCTTTGCAAGGGAATATCATAGTCTGTCTGACGCATAACTTTTGCTACTAATTTTTCTGTTTTTTCCCAACGGACATCCTGATTGTTTCTTTTTACCGGTAAAGAAACTACTTTTTTTTCGTTCGCAGCAGCTTCAATCAGAGCCTTCTTTAATTTTTCCAGCCCTTCACCGGTAACAGCAACCATGGGCACTACAGTTACTCCCAATTCATGAGAAAGACGCAAAACATCAATGATCTGCCCTTTTTCCTCTGCCAAATCAGTACGGTTTAAAGCTACAACAGTTGGCAAACCATGTTCTAAAATCTGTAAAAGCAAATAAAGACTGGGTTCCAAATTATTAGCATCCAGCACACATATAACTGCGGAAGGCTTTTGTGATACCATCGCTCCTGCTTCCACAGAGGCAGCAGTGGAGTCACAATGCCCTATTTTACCTCTCTCAAAAGAAGACTTTCCAGACAACATTTCTATGGCTATCTTTTCAGCATCGTTAGTTGCATCTAGTGTATATGTTCCCGGCACATCTATCATCAAAATATTTTTATCTTTTATAGTTGTATTGCTAATTGTAACGTCTACTGTAGTACCTGCATAGTTGGCCACACTTACATTTAAACCGGTAAGTTTGTTAAAAATTACGCTTTTTCCAACATTAGGTGTCCCCATAAGTAAAATAGTAGCTTTACCTTGAGATTTCATGTTTGTATTGCTTCACTCCTTAACACATTTCACCTTGTAACTATTCAGGCACTACTGTAATAGTTAGAGATTGAATACCACTTTACAGTTTACAATGATTACGAGGTTACAATTTGCTATACTATACAATAACTAACTGGCAACCAACAACTGGCTGTAGCTGAATAGTTACTTCATCTTTGAAGGTCTTTAGTTCTTATTAGTTCTTATTAGAAAACAAATCACTCCGAAACTAATTCTATTTGCTGTGCCAGAGTGCGCCCTACAGCAACATTCCGATCACCAATCTCAATAACGACTGGTCCGCCAAAATACTGCCAACCTCGCACTTTTAGTTTTTTACCCAGCCTGAGCCCCAGAGAAGGCAAAAGAGATTGCTCTGGCACATAAACAATAGCGGCCTTCTCTCCTCTCATCATCTGGGCAAGAGTCAGTTTCCCGTTGTTAGTTTCATGCCTATTTTTGATAATTTTCTTACCTCGTCTATTTCTCCACCTGTTTACCAAAATACCCCACTCCTTACTTATAGTTAATCAGACTAAGAGACTAAAAGAGGTTTTTCCTTTTCGTCTCGTATCCTTTTTGTCTCGTCCTTGTCTCGTCCTTGTCTCGTCTTATTTACAAACTGCAACTTCCTAAAGAAAAAGCATTCTTGTTCTCTTTGACTTGTTTTATAAAAAAGGCTACACTGGTAAAAGCTCGTCCAGCCTGTGAAGCAGAGATAGTTTCCGCACAATCTTGCGGCAAACAATCATAGTAGCTTTTAAAAAGCTTGTCAGGCTGTCGAAATATTAGCCGAGTCCCCGGATTAGCCTTGCCAAGCAGGTTGTCCAAAATAAGAGTTTTCGGCTCAGCCTGTAAAGCCACCACAGCCACTGTAAAGTTTACAGGAATGCTTTTAGAGCCATCACCTTCAATAAATCGAATCTGTTTATCAAGACCTATTTTTTCACAATAAAAACGAGCTTGCTCTACAGCTTTTCCATCCTTATCAACAGCCCATACCTTGGCACCAGTCAATTCAGCTAAATAAATAGCTGTAAAGGGCACAGCACCACATCCTATATTCAAGACTACGTCCTCACTGTCTATCTGTGCTAGGGTAATTTCAGTCTGGACTGTCTGCTGGTATGGGCGACTATATAATCTAGCCCAAAATGGCATTTTGCTTAGTATTTTTTCCCCTTCTCGTACAAGATATTGAATCACAATACACCTTCCCTTCCTTTCCTATCTTTTATCAGCAAATGAGATGCCTGCAAAGAAAATCCGCGATGCTGCACTGTTTTTTTGAGATACAATTCATATCTAGCTAATGTTTCTTTATCCCCATAAATTGCAGAAAAAATCTTCTTGGCACTTCGATAAATAATCCTTGTCCCCACTCGAGAAGTATTAAATACGTTTGACAATATAATTTCTTTTGGAGCAATACTAAGCGATATAATTACAACATCAAAGCCTGCTGCTGAAAACTTTGCTCCATCAGCTAAAACAATCTTAACCCTATCTTTACAGTCATATTTCTTCAACCATTTATGTGCCGCATGTATCACTTCAGCATCAATCTCCAAAACTGTTACCTCAGCTCCCGTTAATGCAGCAACAATCTTTGCCGTATAGGGAATACCACCACCAATATGCAAAACTTTTGTTTTAGGTTCTATTTTCGCCAGCTTAATTTCCTTGGAGACAATAGTTCGATATGCCTTTAAATAAATTCTACCCAGCAAACTATGCTGATAAAAAGTACGTTTCTCTAAAGATTTGGTTTTTCCGAGAAATAACCGTCGCATAAGTATAATTGCTTTCGAAGACCAAGACAACTGTCGCAGGCAGACAACCTCCTGTTCTTAGAGGTTAGAAGTTGGACCTCTGTTACCTTTCCAACCTCCAACATTAACTGATAACCGTTTTCATGATTTTCTATATTATACTCGTTTAGAGTACTTATGTCAAGGAAAATTACCTTTCTTTGTGTTTATTGACAGCTTTAATGCACCAAAAATTCTGTGGCAATCTTTTGAATGGCCTTTTTTTCAATTCGAGAAACATAAGAACGTGATATGCCTAAATGGCTGGCTACTTCTTTCTGGGTATTTCTCTCCCCTTCCAACAAGCCATAGCGCATTATCAAAACTTTTTGCTCTCTTTTTTTTTAATTTCTTTATCAGATGCTGTAAACGTTTCTGCAAAAGTTTCCTTTCTACTTCATTCGGAACTAGGTTCGGATCTGTACCTAATAAATCCAACAAAGTCAACTCGTTGCCTTCCTTATCAGTACCAACCGCTTCTTGTAAAGACATGTCTTGTTTTGTTTTTTTAATAGAACGTAAAAACATCAAAATTTCGTTTTCAATGCAACGAGCGGCATAGGTAGCCAGCCGTGTTCCTTTTTGAGAGTCAAAAGTATTAATACCTTTTATCAGACCGATAGTGCCAATCGACAAAAGATCTTCTGGGTCTTCGCCAGTCTGTTCAAAATTTTTTGACATATGGGCTACCAAGCGTAAATTATGTTCGATAAGAATCCTGCGAGCCTGAGAACTGCCTTGTCACATCAATACCAGCTGTTTTTTTTCTTCCTCTCTTGTCAACGGCTCAGGGAAAGAGCTATTATTAATATAAGAAACAAAAGCAGTTAGCTCTTTAAGTATGTAAGCTAGCATAGCCACCATTTCAAACACCTTTAATTCCTCCTTCAAAAGAAATCACCTTATATGTTTATGAGGGTTAAAGTGTTTTCGTGCCTGTCCTTTTAAATTAGTGCCTTCGTTAACTTAGTCAACAACTTAAAAGCATATTCAGCGCACTATTTCTTCTGCTATCTTCCTGCTATCTTCCGGAATATTTCTGCTGGAGTTACTCCTTTGCTTTCTTCTACAAAAATTACTATTACATACGCTGGATTTTCTAAGGGGGCGAAGCCGACAAACCAACAATGAAATTCCTCTTCATTATCCTTAGTGGTCCCGGTTTCTGCTGTTCCTGTTTTACCTGCAACGTTAAAGAACTTTGAGGTTGCCTCCTTACCTGTACCCTCTTCCACAGCTTTATGGAGCATCATCTTTAGTTTAGCAGCTGTAGCGGTTTGTATTATTCTTTTTCTAGGAGTGGGACAAAAGTCTCTAAGCAAAAAACCGTTCCTAGAAGTTATTTTAGTTACCAAACGTGGTGTCACCAAGTATCCTCCATTCGCAATGACAGCATAAGCTCGTGCTATCTGTAGAGGGGTTACGCCTACGTCTCCTTGTCTTATACAAGCTAAAGCCAGAACCCCTAGATTCATATCTGAATCCGGCAAATTTCCAGACCTCTCTCCTTGCAAGGGTAAGTTTATTTTTTTCCCAAAGCCAAATTTTTGTGCCTGCTGCAAAATCGCTTCACTACCTAAATGTAAGCCGATTTCAATAAAAGTTACATTGCAAGAAACAGCTAAAGCCTCCGCAAGAGTAACTTTGCCATGTCTGTTGCTGCAACCAATGCTGTCTCGTCCCAACTGAATAAAACCTGCGCAATTAAACTCAGAACCTGTATGGTACGAGCCTGACTCTAATGCTGCCACAGCAGCTACTATTTTAAAAGTAGATCCCGGGAAAAAACTTCTGATACCACGATTAAGAAAAGGTTCCTCTGCATATAATTCTTTGCTTTTTTCTGTGTTCAAAAAAAATTTACCCACGTTGTTAGGAGTAAAACCTGGCTCGCTGGACATAGCCAAAATATCTCCTGTAAAAGGATGTATAACTACAACAGCACCTTTTTTAATATTAGCAGCCATTATTTTCTCTATACTACATTGTATATAACTGTCCAGCGTCAGGTGCACGTTATACGGCTTCAGGATATGCCTATTTTTGTACTGGCGATAACCAATGCCGGGAATCAGCCTGCCATGCCCATCTACTATAGCAGCTACTGCCGAAGAATAGGGAGCACTTAGCTCTTTATCAAAAGAGAGTTCTATGCCAGCAGCTCCGGTATTATCAATTTTGTTCAAGTAACCTACAATATGCGGAGCCAAATATGCTGGTCCATAACGAGTTTTC
>CAZIRG010000074.1:0-7741 GCA_964541505.1 uncultured Syntrophomonadaceae bacterium
TTCCTTCAATAATGAATGGGTAAAGCGCAACCACAGAAAGAAAAGTAAGCACAGAGGTAGCCACTGCCAAAGCATCTCTTCTCTTTTCTGAATTATGCGTTGTGTAATAAAGTAAAGCAGACATGATTAACGGAAAAAAAGTAATCCAAACCGGCAAGTATCTAAATAAATTCATCTTTTGAAGCCTCCTTATTACTCATTATACAAAAGATTAGACAAAGCATCAAGCAATCTTTTCACCTTTTAATTCATAACTACTCAGGCACAAAGGCACATAGTTACCTTGCCTATTTGTAGCTTAACTTCCTGATTAAGCTGCTAAGCATTCGTTCTATCTCTCGGCATAATTCAGATAGCTTGCCGAATTCGTCTCTGTTCAAATAATATAGGTTCATAGAAATTTCTATCTGGGTTTGCAATTCATTTTGCCCCTTTGTGCCTTTGCCCCTAATGCCTAAATAGTTACGAACGATTTAAAAAAATCCTAAATACCTCCAAAAATTAGACACCTGAGTAGTTACAATAAATCATAGAAAATACAGCAATATCATATACGCCAGTGTCATATACACGAAGAATAGTGCTAACATCGCTACCACCGAAAATGAAGCAGAACTTATGCTTCTAATGATGTCCCCCCCATCAAGTAGGCGCTCAAGAATCGCCAGTTTATCTTTTCTCCTCGCTTCTATCTCTCTTACTGTTATAGATAAGCGGTCTGTCCAATGTACAGGCGCAGGAACAGGGTTTCTTGAAAACCACAGGAACATCCTGATAAACTTTGCAAAAAGAAAATCTATCCCTACAGAAAATGTTAAAAGAGGATCTCTGCAAAACCAGAAGAAAGTTTTCTTTGGTCTTCGATAGAACCAATCTACATCAAGACTAATTGTGGGTGTGCCAGCAATTTTATCTTTTAAGAGCCAAAAGGCCAGAAGAGTATATAACAAAAGTGTAACTTTTCCTATTACATTTTCAATTGTAAAAGGAACAAAGTAAACAGGATAGGGAAGAATGTCATAGAGAATTGCCGGGTATACGCCAATAAAAAAACATAAAAAAGCAGTTAAACCCATACTTACCAGCATATTAGAAGGGGGCTCTTTTGCTTTTATCCCCATATCTTTACCAAAAAACATATAGTACGGAAGCTTCAAAGACGTATGCAGGAATGTTCCCACTGAAGCCAAGACTAGCATCAGAAATACAATAGACTCGCCTTGTAACCCGGCAGCTGCCACAATCATCGACTTACTAACAAAGCCACTAAACAATGGCACCCCTGAAATAGAAACTCCACCAATTATGAAAAAAATAAGGGTTAGCGGCATCGCCTTGTATAAGCCCCCTAATTCAGTGAGTTTTCCCCTTCCTGTAACTTGTATCACTGCACCCGGACCCATAAAAAGCAACGCTTTATACAGAATATGACATAAAGCATGCGCGATCGCGCCGTTTATTGCCATCTGAGTTCCAAGCCCAACAGCTGCAACCATATAGCCTACCTGGCTGATAATATGGTAACCCAAAAGCCTCCTGGCATCATTTTCAATTACAGCATAAACAACACCATATATAGCCATTACAGCACCAAGCCAGATCAAAATTTCAGTCCCAGGAAATGCTCTAATCAGCACATACACACCCGTTTTAGTAGTAAAAGCAGACAAAAAAACACTAGCTGTAGCACTTCCCTCCGGATAGGCATCAGGCAACCAAGCATGAAAAGGAGGAACAGCAGTTTTAAACAAAAAACCAATCAATATAAGATAAAAATATAATTCGCCATATTCTAAGTAGCCAAAGTTGAAATTACCAATAGCTGCGTAATATAGCACTATCCCTGCAAACAGAAAAGTCCCACCAAGAAAATGCACTATAAGGTACCTGACTCCAGCATCGGTGGCAGACTTTTTCCTCCGGGCGAAAATCAGAAGAGCGGAAGAAATAGTCATTATCTTCCAAAAAATATACAGGGAAATATAATCGCCAGCAAAAACAACACCAAGTGATGCTCCAGTAAGGATGAAAGCCGCCACATGCTCTTTGTTATCTTTTAGATGAATTGAATAGAGCAACCCTAAGAAAGCTATGATAACAAATATATATCCAAACGACAAACTCGTAGCATCAATTTGACCAAGGATAAGTTCAAACCTCACAAAGCTATATACCCAGAAGGTACCTCGGGGTAAGTAGAGAAGATTTATAAAAGCTGTCACTGGAATTAAAAGCAGGTATATTTGTTTCCAGCGACCCTTTAGAAAGGGTATTAAAAGTGCTCCAAAAATAAATATAACAGCAGGATGCATAGGAAAAATATATTCAATCAAAATGTCATACCACCTTTCTGATCATGATCAGAATCATAACCAGCATCTTCATAATACTCCTCGTTTACCATCAGCCAATAATAACCTACTGCTTTGCACACAACAATAGTAAGTATACACGTTATAAAACCGAACACTGCATAAAATCCTGGCAACCCATCAAACCAAAAATAGGCCTCGCGAGGAACAAGTAAATCCATCAAGGCAAACAAGGGGAGACTGGTATAAAATAGATATTTTAGCACTTTCCCACTTTTTAAATTGTCTAGTCGTCTCATATTACAGCCTCCTGTTTGCAGTTTACAGTTTTTCCAATGCGCTATATATACTGGCACAGGTCAAAAACTAGCATTTATTGGTAAGCGCAGTAACGAAAATTAGCCAATGTCATACCGCTTGCAGTTTACAGTTTACAGTTCACGGTTCGGGGGTTACGATTTTTTTAATGAACTATATGGCGCTTAATAACTGATAAAATGCAAGTTAGCACCCTTCATAAGCATAACTGTCAACCGTCAACTGTTAAATGGTCATTAATTCCTGATTTTTGAATACTTGCTAATAATGCAAATTAGTTGCCTTTGTGAGTATAATACCACTCACCTAGCACGACTCCTGCTACCATCCTAAATATTCAACAAAATAACAACTGCTCTTTTCACCAGCTCCAAGATAACTCCCGGGAAAATACCGGTAAAAAGAATACCGCCTCCTAAAATAACAAGAGGTAGAGTCATTTGCCAGGGTAGCTTTCTAATAGCAGGCAGAGGTTTCTCTCGCTTGCCAAAAAAAGCACCCACAACTATTGGTAAAAAATAAACACCATTTAACAAACTACTCAAAAGAATAACTACAATATAAAAAGGATGTCCGGCATGTATAGCACCTATAGCTAGGTACCATTTACTTATAAAGCCATTAGTTAACGGAATCCCAATCATAGCCACTGCACCTATAGCAAAAACAGCCATAACTATCGGCATCTTCAGACCTATGCCCTTCAATTCGTCTATTCTCCTGATCCCCGTAGCATAAATTATTGCTCCTACAGCTAAAAAAAGCATAGATTTTATCAGAGCATGATTAAAAATATGTAGAATCCCTCCAACTATTCCCTCAAAGGAAAGAAGAGATATGCCTAAAAATACATAACCAATCTGAGCAACACTCGAGTATGCCAACATTCTTTTAATATCTTTCTGCACCACAGCAAATAAAGAACCCATAATAATTCCCCCGCTAGCCATAAAAAGAAAAATGTCCATAACAGGCACAATGTCGAAAATTTCCCGGGGGAATACCGTTAAAAAAAGCTCTATAAACATAACCGCATAAACTTTTCCTACCAAGCTTGCCAAGAGAGCAGTAGCTGGCGAAGCAGCTGCTGAATAAGCATCAGGCAGCCATACATAAAGGGGGAAAAGAGCTGCCTTTACACTGATGGCCACCATAAAGAGAGCCATTGCCGCCAGAATATTGCGCGGATAAACATGCATAACTACAACCAACTCTGCTGCCACATAATCAAAATTCAAGTGCCCTGTAATCATATAAATCAAGGCAATTCCCATGAGAAGAGTACCAGAACCCACAGTACTGAGTATCAAATATTTTAAAGAAGCCTCTATACAGTCCCTCTTTTCTTTTATAGATATAATAGCACAAGCTGCAATGGTACAGATTTCAGTAAAAACAAAAAGATTAAAAAGGTCATTAGTCAAAACAATGCCCAACAAAGAAGCCATCAATAAAAGATACAGGGTATAATACCAGCCAGTCACGCTTTCCTTTACTTCATAGGTAAGTGCTTTGGTAGTATACATAAAAATAAGCAAAGAAATTCCGGTTAGGGTTAACATGGTAAAAACAGCCAGGTAATCTACTTGAAACTCTATTCCCCAAGGGGGTGACCACCCACCAAGGCTATAATCGAAAGGCCCCTCCGCAAGTACCTTGCTGGCCAACAAAATAGAAAAAACAAAAGAAGTGGTGAGAGCAATCGCTGCTAGTGGCACACAAAATGTTTTCTTCCAGCGTGCCAAAAGAGGCATAATATAAGAACACATAAGAAGAATTACTATACTTAAAACCGGCAAATGTAAACTAACAAAAGTCACTATTCTCTACTCCTTATTAGCATGATTTCTTCGGCATCTACTGTACCATAATGCTGGTATATTTTAACAATAAGGCTCAGAGCAAAAGCAGTAGTACTTACAGACACTACAATACCGGTCAGGATAAGTGCTGAAGGTAGAGGATTTATATAAGTGTAATCAGCTCCCAGCTCAATTATCGGTGCTCTGTTGCCTCGGACATAGCCGATAGAAACAAAAAAAAGAAAGATAGCCGTATCCATAATATTCATACCGATAATTTTTTTAACCAAATTGGAGTGAGTGAGCATGGTATGAAAACCGATAATAAAAATTATTATGGCGACAAGATAATAAAAGTTGTGTAACAGCCTGGCTAATATTTCAAATGTTTCAACCATGTTTGAATCCTTTCCTCTCTATCAGGTAAAAGAATAAAGTAATAAAAGTACTGGCTACTTTTATTCCTATTCCCATAGTAGTCAGCAAAATCAAACCGCCGCTGAAAAGTTCACCCGGCACACCTGTGGGAAAACCAGCAACTCTATTGCCAAGATAATTTGCTCCCAAGATAATGCCTAGTAATCCCAAACCACTAAACCACAGTGCTCCTCCACTTTCCAGCAAAGTGGAGGTATCATGAGATATTTTTTTACTTCCTTCTTTCAAGTTAAAAACCAGAGCAAAAAGAATCATATTAGTTCCCAAAATTGCCCCACCGGGAAACCCCCCTCCCGGAGAAAGATGACCGTTTAAAACAACATATACACCGTAAATTTGAATAAACGGCAACATAAACTTTACTATCGTTTTGGCTGTAAGGTTTTCCAAAAAACTCACATCCTTTTCTCCCACTTTTCAAGTTCAAAATCAGTGTGCTTGCAAGTTAGAAAGAGCTGCTGCTATAGCTACAAATAAAACAGTAGCCTCTCCCAAAGTATCAAAAGCACGAAAGTCCATAATAATACTGGCTACAACGTTTACAGCTCCCGTCTGCGGCACAGCCTGCTCAATATAAAACTCACTGACCATATTATTGGCAGGGTTTTCCGGACAGCCAAAAGGCGGCATCTCCGCCACTGTAAATATAAGCGCATAGGCAATAAAAAACAAAAAAACAATAATCAACACATGACGCATTATTCTATCCTCCTCGTTTTACTGATTACCGCTATAAAAAGCAGCGTAGTAACTCCTCCCCCTATCGCCGCTTCTGTCATGGCCACATCAGGAGCTTCCAGCTGTACCCAGAGAATAGCCATAATTAAGCTAAAGGCGGCAGAGATAATTACCGCACCCAACAAATCGGTTGTTCTGGCTACAGCCAAAGCACAGATTACCAAAAAAACTAGGAGCATATATTGAAATATAAGAAAAAGAATTTCTGTCATTTTGCTCCCTCCTTGGTACAATCCCGCTCAAAACTACCATCAATCATAGGGTAGTCATTACGATAAGCTGCTTTAGCAATAACTTGGGCAGCAGTAGGGCTGGTAATCCAAATGAATATAATCATGATAATTAACCTTACGCTAGCAGCAGTCATACCATAATGAAGTATCAAAGCCACAAGAATCAGCTCTCCACCTAGCGTATCGCACTTGGTGGTGGCATGCATACGACAATAAACGTCCGGTAAACGTAAAAGCCCAACAACTCCCACCCCAAAAAAGAAAAGCCCCAGAAAAAGCGATACAAAAATCAAAATATCTCTAAAAAGCTCCATAAAATAAACCCTTCTTTCAATTGCGGCTATTCCAAGGCACCCTTCTCTAGATATTTAGCCACCCCTATAGTGGCAGTAAACCCTATCAAAGTATATACCAAAGCTACATCAAGAAAAAAAACATTGTCATAAACATAAGCAACCAAAGCTATGGTTACCACAATCTTAGTGGTAACTATATTTATGGCTACTACCCTGTCCGCAGCAGTAGGTCCTACATAAGCCCTATAAAGACATAAAAAAATCATTACAGTTAAAAGTATACAGGCCACTATAAAGTAATCTATCATGCCTCACCCCTCCTTTCACACACCCCCACTAACCCCTAACCTCCAATTTTAGAAGTTGGAGATTGGAAGTTAGAGGTTAGAACGAAGACTAGAAGTTACCTTGGGTTACCTTCTCACAACCCAAAACCCCCATCCAACCTCTAACCTCTAACCTCTAATCTCTAAATCCCTGCCTCTTCCAAGGCTAGCAGTTTTTTTTCCATTCCCCAGTCAACCACATCTTCAGCATTCGCTTTGGTTAAACAATGAATAATAAAAACATCATCCTCAATATCTATTGTTAAGGTTCCGGGAGTCAAAGTGATAGAATTAGCCAAAGCCACCTTGGTTAAATCTTTTTTTGCCTTTGATCTGAACTTTACTATTCCAGGAGAAATTGGCATCTTCGGCTGTAACACTATTTTGGCTACCTCAATATTAGCTATGAAAACAGCAACAACCAAATGTACAAGATACAACCCTCCCCTGAAAATGGTTTTAGGATTTATCTGGGGACGATCCTCTTTGCCAAGCAAAATATCTCTATTTAAGCTGACTAGAAACCAAGCCATAACAAAGCCTATTATTACCTGCTGATAATGTAGGCTCCAGGCAAGTAGCAACCAGAATACTGTCAGCATAATACAGTACCCCCAGAAAACAGCACTATTTTTCCGTATTTTAAAAGTTCCTTTCTTATCTCCGGTAGGTACCACTTTTACCACCTATCTTTTCTAATAAATATATTTCTGAAATAACCATCCCTTTATCGACAGCCTTACACATATCATAAATAGTAAGAGCGGCAATGGAAACAGACGTTAACGCTTCCATTTCTACTCCTGTTTTACCTGTTGTAGAAACCTTCGCCTGGATCTCCACAGCTCCCTGCTCCTCCAAAAGAGAGAAACTTAAATCCACTCCGGTCAAAAAGAGAGGGTGACACATAGGAATAAGCTGCCAGACTTGCTTAGCTGCCATAATGCCTGCTATCTGGGCTACCCCCAAAACGTTCCCTTTTCCTATCTTGCCTTCTTTAATTAAAGCAAAGGTAGACCTGTCCATACTTATTGTTGCACAGGCAATCGCCACCCGCTTAGTATCTGCTTTCTCACTTACATCTACCATCTTACCTCGCCCTTCAGCATTAAAGTGAGTAAGACTTTTCATTAGCATCACCAACCTTGACACAAACATTAGAAAGATTAAAAAAGTTTCTGCTTTCCCTTAAAATCTAAAAGACCACAATAGCACTGCACGAGCCAATTGTATTTATATCACAAAACGCTATTTTTTTCAACCTATTATTTTCTTTCT